>CBIHPZ010000055.1:0-12009 GCA_966211865.1 uncultured Aquabacterium sp. | reverse complement strand
CTGCAGCACCGCCAGCGGCGGCGTCAGCTTGTGCAGCTCGGGCATGCCGTTGGCGCGCGGCCCCTGGAAGCGCACGACGGCGATGAAATCACGCTGCAGTTCGCCGGCCTTGAACGCCCGCTGCAGGGCTTCCTGACTCTCAAAGACGATGGCCGGCGCCTCGACCACGTGGCGGTCTTCGGGCACCGCCGAGACCTTGATCACCGAACGGCCGAGCTTGCCGGTGAGCAGCTTCAGGCCGCCGGTGGCCGAGAACGGCTCCGCCGCGGGGCGCACGATGGCGGTGTCTCCGCCCACCGAGGGCGTCCAGCGCAGCGCACCGTCCACCAGCTCCGGCGCCGTGCCGTAGGCGGCCATGCCGCCCGCGGCGACGGTCGCCACGTCGCCATGCAGGCAGCCGCTGTCGAGCAGCTGGCCCAGCACGAAGCCGGTGCCGCCCGCGGCCTGGAACTGGTTCACGTCCGCCTGGCCGTTCGGGTAGACGCGGGCCAGCAGCGGCACCTCGGCCGAGAGTTCGGCGAAGTCGGTCCAGTCGATGCTGATGCCCGCGGCGCGCGCCACCGCCACCCAGTGGATCAGGTGGTTGGTGGAGCCGCCGGTGGCCAGCAGGGTCACCATGGCGTTGACGATCACGCGCTCGTCGACCAGGCGGCCGATCGGCGTGAAGCGCTGGCGCTGCGTGATGCCCAGCAGCGTGCCCACGGCTTCGCGCGTCAAGGCCTCGCGCAGCGGCGCATGCGGGTGCACGAAGGCCGCGCCGGGCACGTGCAGGCCCATCGCCTCCAGCAGCATCTGGTTGCTGTTGGCGGTGCCGTAGAAGGTGCAGGTGCCGGGGCCGTGGTAGGCGGCCTGTTCGGCTTCCATCAGCTTGTCGCGCCCGACCTGGCCCTGCGCATGCTGCTCGCGCACCTTGGCCTTGTCGCTGTTCGACAGGCCTGTCGACATCGGCCCCGCCGGCACGAACACGCAAGGCAGGTGGCCGAAGTGCAAGGCGCCGATCAACAGGCCCGGCACGATCTTGTCGCAGATGCCCAGCAGCAGCGCGCCGTCGAAGACGTCGTGGGTCAGCGCGATGGCGGTGCCCATGGCAATCGTGTCGCGGGAGAACAGCGACATCTCCATGCCGGGCAGGCCCTGCGTCACGCCGTCGCACATCGCCGGCACGCCGCCGGCGACCTGCAAGGTGGCCCCCAGGCGCCTGGCTTCGTCGCGCAACAGGGCCGGGTAGTTTTCGTACGGCTGGTGCGCCGAGAGCATGTCGTTGTAGGCCGTGACCACCGCCAGGTTGGGCGCCCGCTCGGCCACGACGCGGAAGCGCTCGTCGCCCGGCATCGCCGCGAAGGCATGCGCGACGTTGGCGCAGCCCATGCGTTGGGCACCGGGGGGACGTTGCACCAGGCGATCGATGCGGGCCAGGTAAGCCTGGCGCGCCGGGGCGCTGCGCTCGCGGATGCGGGCGGTGATGTCGGCGATGCGTGTCTTCATGGCGGCGATGGTAATCGAACCCCTCCGAAACAGGTAACTTGGTTACATACCCGGTACCGTGCTGGGCCTTTCTCTTATGCTTTTGCCTGTGCTGACACCCTACCGCGATCCGCAGGCGCTGCTTGAATCCACGCGTTCACAGTGGGGCGCCAAAGGCGACCTCTGGGTCTTCGGCTATGCCTCGCTCATCTGGCGGCCGGAGTTCGAGTTCACCGAGCACCGGCCTGCCTTGGTGCGCGGGTGGCACCGCACGCTGCGCATGCATTCGCGCGTGAACCGGGGCACCCCGGAACAGCCGGGCCTGGTGTTCGCACTGGTCTCCGGCGGCCAGTGCCGCGGCATGGTCTACCGCGTGCCGGCCGCCCGTGCGGCCGACGAACTGGAGCGCCTCTGGCAGCGCGAGATGCCCACCGGCGTCTACGACCCGCGCTGGCTGCCCTGCCAGACGGCGCACGGCACGGTGCAGGCGCTGGCCTTCACGCTCAGCCGGCGCAGCCCCAACTTCACCGGCCGCATCGACGACGCCCAGATGCTGCACATCCTGCGCCACGCCAGCGGCCGCTACGGCACCACGCTGGACTACCTGCTGCGTACCGCCGATGCGCTGCGCGACTGCGCCGTGCGCGACCGCGAGATCGAACGCCTGGTGCGGCTGGCCCGCAGCGAAGGCCTGGCCTGAGCGGCCGCTCGCCGTACCCGAAGGCCTAACCCGCAGGCTGCACGGGCGAGCCGCCGCCCGCGGCGCGCACGGCGGCCAGGTCGTCGGCCGTGTCCACGTCCACCAGCACGCCCGGGTCGTCCAGTTCCAGCCCGATCGACGGGTAGCGCGCCACGATGCGCCGCGCGCCTTCATCGCCGCTGAGCTGCACCAGGTCGGAAAACAGCTCGGCCGCGAACCCGACCGGGTGGCCGCGCCGCCCGCGGTACTGCGCGAACACCACCGGGTGCTGCTCCAGCGCCTTGGCCACCGCCACCAGCGTGGCCGAGCTGACCATCGGCATGTCGCCCGGCAGCACCAGCCAGCCGGCGGCGTCGGGCCGCGCCGCCACGCCGGCGGCGATGGAATAGCCCATGCCCAGCCCGGCCGGGCCGGTTCCCACTTCGGGCAGCACCACCACGTCGCGCCGCGCCACCCAGCGCGTGGATTCAGCAGCCAGCGGATCCGTCGTCACCACCACCACGCCCAGGCCACTGGCAATGGCATGCCCGATCGTGCGGCCGAGCACGCTGTGGCTGCCGAGGTCCTGGGCCAGCTTGTGCTCGGTGCCCTGGAAACGGCTGCCCCGGCCTGCGGCCAGGACGACGACGACGGGTTGCTGCTTCATCATCTCGAGCTAAGCATGGAGGTGGTCGGGCCCGATCGACAGTCGGACGTTCACCTAAGGCGTTCCACGTAGGGAACTGCCCCACGCCAGGCACGGTGTGTGCCGCGCCGCATCATGCCGCCCGGCGCCCGCGCGGCATACTGCACCGTATGGATGCATCGATCGCCGCCCTGCGCAAGAGCTACGAGCGCGACGAACTCGACGAGACGCAGTCCGCCGAGGACCCGCTGCGCCAGTTCGACACCTGGTTCCAACAGGCGCTGAAGGCGCAGCTGCCCGAGCCGAACGCGATGACACTGGCCACCGTCGGCGCCAACGGCCGGCCATCCACCCGCATCGTGCTGATCAAGGGCTTCGACGCGCGCGGCATCGTCTGGTACACGAACTACGAGAGCCGCAAGGGCCGTGAGCTGGCCGAGCACCCTTTTGCCGCCCTGCAGTTCCACTGGGTCGAACTGGAACGCGTGGTGCGCATCGAGGGCAGCGTCGAGAAGGTGGAGGACGCGCTGTCCGACGAGTACTTCGCCTCGCGCCCGCTGGATTCCCGCATCGGCGCCTGGGCGTCGCCGCAGAGCCAGGTCATCGGCTCGCGCGCGGTGCTGGTGGCCAATGCGGCGCGCTATGCCACGCGCTTCGCCCTGTCGCCACCGCGCCCGCCGCACTGGGGCGGCTACCGCCTGAAGCCTGACAGCTGGGAGTTCTGGCAGGGCCGCAAGAGCCGCCTGCACGACCGGCTGCGCTACCGCCTGGACGGCGAGCACTGGGTTCGCGAACGCCTCGCGCCCTGAGCCCGCTCGGCCGCCAGGGCCGCTGCCGTCCAACGCCGGGCTCAGGCCGGCGTCGGCTGCATCAGCGCGTCGATCGCCTGCAGGAAGCGCCGCACGTCGATCGGCTTGGTCCAGTAGTCGTCGAAGCCGGCTGAACGCGCGGCCTGCACGTCGTCCGGCATCGCATTGGCCGACAGCGCGATGTAGCGGCAGTGGCCATGCCGCGGGTCGGCACGCAGGCGCTGCATCACCTCGGTGCCCGTGAGGTCGGGCAACTGCAGGTCCAGCAGCAGCACGTCCGGCGCGAAATCGGCCGCGCGCGCGATGGCGCTGGTGCCGTCCTCGCACATTTCCACCGCCAGTGCAGGCCGCATGTTGAAGACCTCGCGCAGCAGCAGCAGGTTGACCGGGTTGTCTTCCACGCACAGCACGCGCAACACCGGCCGTTCCTCCGCGGACGACGGCTCGGCCGGCCTCTCCGGCGGCAGCGGCAGCTCGTCGCCCTGCGGCAGCCAGACGCGGAACTCGCTGCCCCGGCCCGGCTGGCTGTCCGCCTCGATGCAGCCGCCGAGCCGCTGCACGTAGCGGCGCACGATGGCCAGGCCGATGCCCGGCCCATCGATGCCTTCCTGCTCCACGCCCAGGCGCTGGAAGGGCTCGAACGCCGCAGCCAGCTGGCGCGGACTCATGCCACGGCCGTTGTCGCGCAGGGCCAGCACCCAGCCCGGTGCGCCGTCCCGTGCTTCGGCGGCCAAGCGCAGGTCGACGGCGCCGCCCGGCCAGTTGAAGCGGATCGCGTTGTCGACCAGCTGGTCCAGCACCCGCGCGACGCGCAGCCGGTCGCTGCGCACCGGCGCGGCCGGGCCAGGCACCACCAGACGCAGCGCCACGCCGGCCTGCTCGGCGCCAGCCTGGTTGCGCTGCTGGCACTCGGCCGCGGCCTGGCGCAGGTCGAAGGACTCGAAGACGATCGGCATCGCCGATTCGTCCTCGCCCGCCAGCTCCAGCACCTCGTCGATCATCAGCAGCAGCCGGCGGCCTGCGGTCTCGATGCGCTCCAGCCGCTCGCGCTGGCGCGTGCTGGGCGGCTCGTCGCGGTCGTGGGCCAGCAGCGCGGCAAAGCCCAGCACCGCATTCAGCGGCGTGCGCAGCTCGTGGCTCATGCGGGCAAGGAACTCGGTCTTGGCGCGGCTTTCCTGCTCGGCTTGCAGGCGATCGCGCGCCACCGCCTCGGCCAGCTTGCGCTCGGTGACGTCGATGTCGATGCCCGCCACGTACAGCGGGCGGCCGGTGGAATCGCGCACCGCGCGGCCGAAGGCGGCCAGCCAGCGCTGCTCGCCATTCGGCCAGCGCACGCGGTATTCCTGGCGGAAGGTTTCACCACGCTCGACATGGCGGCGCAGCGCCGCTTCCGTCTCCGCCCAGTCGGCGGGGTCGGCGGACTCCGACAGCACGTCTTCCACCGGCAGCGGCGACGGCTCGCGGCCGCGCAGCCGGTATCCCACGTCGCTCAGGTAGGACGAGCGGCCGTCGAGCCGCCGCTCCCACACCCCGACGTCGGCCGCCTCCAGCACGAAGCCGATGCGCTCCCGTTCCGCCTCCAGCGCCAGCCGCGCCAGCTGCTGCTGGGTGACGTCGACGTGCACGCCCAGCGACAGGCGGTGGCCGTCGCGCAGCAGGCGGCGGGTGCGGGCGTGGATCCAGCGCACCTCCTCGCTGTCCGGCACCGGAATGCGGAACAAGAGGTCGTCCAGCGCGGGCCAGTGCAGCACCGATTGCTGCTGCCGCTCGCGCATCCAGGCCTGGTCCAGCGGATGCACGTGGCGATGCAGCCATTCGTCGATCGAGGGCGGCCCCTCCTGCGGCGAGCGGTGGTGCATGCGGTACATCTGGTCGTCCCAGTCGGCCTCCTTGTCCTGGCTGTCGCGCGACCAGAACGCCAGGCCGATGGTCTCGCCGGCCAGCCGCATGCGTTCGGACAGGCGCAGGCTGCGGTCACGCTCGGCCGCCAGCTCGCTCAGGTCGATGGAGACACCCAGCAGCCCCAGCAGCCGGCCGGCCGAATCGCGCTGCGCCATCCGGCGCGTCAGCAGGGTGCGCTGGCCACCGCCAGGCAGCGCATAACGCACCATGGCGTCGGCCACGCGGTCTTCCTTCAGCGCCTGCTCCGCAGCCCGCTGGATGGCAGGCCGGTCGTCCGGGTGGATTTGCGCCCGGTGGTCGTCCAACGGCACGCTGAAGGCGTCGCCGCAGGCGCCGAGCGCCTGCCCGCCACGCCGCACGAAATGGATGCGCTTGAGTTCGCTGTCGACCCACCAGACCGACACGTTCGACAGGTGCAGCGCCCGCTCAATGAGATCACCTGGTTCGCCAGGCACGGCCCCGGGCGCCGGCTCCTCGGGCACCAGCCAGATCAGCCGGCCATCGTCGAGCGGAACGACGCGGCAGCGCACGCGCCACTGGCGCTGGTCCGAGGCGCGGAACATGCGATCGGCGTCGCCCGGCTCACGCAGCCCGTCGATGCGGCGGGCCAGCTCGTCGTCGGGAATGTGGTGCAGCTGCAGCCATTGGCGCGCCGCAGCGTTTGCTTCCCGCGCCGGCCCGTCGACGGCGTCCTGAACGCGCACGGCTGGCACCGGCGCTTCGCGCCACACCTGATCCATTGCCCACCCGCACTGATGAAGGAGGAGTACACGCCTGCCGCAGTCGCATCCGCCACGGTGGCGCGGCAGCGTGCCGCCGACACTGGCCGCCGACCCCATGAAGGCCAGCGCGCCGGGAACGGATCAGTGTAGCGCCGGGCTTCCGGCGACGGCCTTGGCGTCAACCCCTGACGCGGGCCGCGAAGGTGCGCCGGAATTTCTCGACCTTGGGTGCGACGACGTACGCGCAGTAGCCTTGGCCCGGGTGGCGCGCGAAGTAGTGCTGGTGGTAGTCCTCGGCCCGGGAGTAGTTCGCCTCCCGCTGGATTTCCGTCACCGCCCGACCGCCCACCCGGGCATTCACCTGCGCCAGCACCTCCCGCGCCACGGCCTCCTGCGCGTCGTCGTGCCAATAGATGCCCGACCGGTACTGCGTTCCGACGTCATTGCCCTGCCGGTTCAAGGTGGTCGGATCGTGGATGACGAAGAAGATCTCCAGGATTTCGCGCAGCGTGATGCGCGCCGGATCGAACCGCACCCGGACCACCTCCGCATGCCCGGTGTCGCCGTTGCAGACCTGTTCGTAGCTGGGTGCCACCACGTGCCCGTTGCTGTAGCCCGATTCGACGGCATTCACGCCGTCCACCTGCTCGTACACGGCCTCCAGGCACCAGAAGCAGCCGCCGCCCAGCGTGATCGTTTCGTCGCTCATTTGCACCATCCGGTCCAAGTCGTGGCGAACGGCATTGTCTGCCCGACCTGCGGCACGGGCGCCGCGGCACGCGCCCGCACAATCGCGCCAAGGTCTTTCAATTGGAGCGGCATTGGACGGAGTATTGGCGTCACTGGGTTGGGAAGGCATCAAACCACTGTTCACCGCATTGCTGCTGCCACCCATGCCGCTCCTGTTGCTGGTGGCCTTCGGCGTGCGGCAGGCCATTCGCGGGCGGTATTTCTCCGCCTGGACCAGCATCGCCGTCGCCAGCCTCGCGCTGTGGCTGTGCAGTTCCGTCGCGATGGCTGACGGGCTGGAACGCCTGCTGCTGCCGCGCGCCACCGCGCTGGGCGACGCGCGCGTCACGGAACTGAAGCAGCTGCCGCCCGGCCGCAAACTCGCCATCGCCGTGCTGGGCGGCGGCCGCGAACCGATTGCGCCCGAATACGGCGAGGCGAACCTCTCCGCGCGGTCGATGCAGCGTCTGCACTACGCGCTGTGGTTGTCGCGCCGGCTGGGCGGCGCTCCCATCCTGTTCTCCGGTGGTGTGGGACGCGATCAGGTGGACGGCCCGGCCGAGGCCGAGGTCGCCGCCCGCATGGCCGACCGCGACTACGGCCGCCGGCTGCGCTGGCTGGAAAAGCTGTCGCGCGACACCCGCGAGAACGCCGCAGCCAGCGTGCCGATCCTGGTCTCCGACGGCATCACCGACATCGTCGTCGTGACGCATGGCTGGCACATGGCCCGCGCCGAGCGGGCCTTTGCCGACGTGGCGCGCCGGCAGCCGAACGCGCCGCGCATCGTGGCCGCGCCCATGGGGCTGGCGCGGCACACGGAAACCGACCTGCTGCGTTGGCTGCCGACCGCCGATGGCATGGCCCAGGTGCGCACCGTGTTGCGTGAAGCGGTCGGACTGCTCATGGGGGCCTGAGCGCCGAAGCATGGCCGCAGACATCAGGAACGCCCATGAACGACAAACCCCTCCGTACCAGAGGTCCGGAGGGGTGGGTGGCCACCAGCCACCATGTGGAGCTCCGGAGAGAAGAGGTCCGGGGCCCCTGTAGCGCAGAGACTGCGCAACGGTTGGTACCTTGATCATCAAGGCCCCCCTAAGGTAGGCGAGCCCCAGCCGGGATTCAAGGCTGGTTCAACCGGATGGCGCCAAGCCCGCGCGTCTGCTTGATCCAGCTCAGGCGCCGCCGCCGGCCAGCACCCGCTCCACGATCGAACCGACACGCCCTTGCACCTCCGCCGGCATGGTGATCGGCCGACCCCACTCGCGCGCCGTCTCGCCCGGCCACTTGTTGGTGGCATCGAGGCCCATCTTGCCGCCCAGGCCGCTGACCGGCGAGGCGAAATCGAGATAGTCGATCGGCGTCTCGGCGACCAGCGTGGTGTCGCGCACGGGGTCCATGCGGGTCGTGATGGCCCACACCACGTCCTTCCAGTCGCGGATGTTCACGTCGGCATCCGTCACGACGATGAACTTGGTGTACATGAACTGCCGCAGGAAGCTCCACAGCCCGAACATCAGGCGCTTCGCATGACCGGCGTAGCTCTTGCGGATGGAAATGACGGCCATGCGGTAGCTGCAGCCTTCGGGCGGCAGATAGAAGTCAACGATCTCCGGAAACTGCTTCTGCAGGATCGGCACGAAGACCTCGTTCAATGCCACGCCCAGGACCGCCGGCTCGTCGGGCGGCTTGCCCGTGTAGGTGGAGTGATAGATGGCGCCGCGCCGGTGGGTGAGCCGGTCGATGCGGAAGACGGGAAACCAGTCCTGCTCGTTGTAATAGCCGGTGTGGTCGCCGTAGGGACCTTCCAGCGCATGCAGGTAGCCGCCCTGTTCGCGCAGCGGCACGCCATGCTCGCTGTGGCCTGTGAAGCCGGGTGCCGCCGGCGGGATGTGACCTTCCAGCACCACTTCAGAAGTGGCCGGCACCTGCAGTGGCCTTCCGGGCTCGCCCACACTGCAATCCACGAGCTCCGTCGCGCTGCCCCTCAGCAGGCCCGCGAACTGGTATTCCGACAACGTATCCGGCACCGGCGTGACGGCACCCAAGGTGGTGGCCGGGTCGGTGCCCAAGGCCACCGCGATGGGGAACGGCTGGCCGGGCCGCACCCGGGCGAAGTCCCGGAAATCGAGCGCGCCGCCACGGTGGGCCAGCCAGCGCATGATGACCTCGCGTCGCCCGATGACCTGCTGCCGGTAGATGCCGATGTTCTGGCGCAGGCGCGGCTTCTCGACCCCCTGCTGCGGCCCACGCGTGACCACCAGCCCCCACGTGATCAGGGGGGCCGCGTCACCTGGCCAGCAGGTCTGGATCGGCCAGCGCGCGAGGTCGATGTCTTCACCCGTCAGCTCGCACTCGCGGCAGGGCCCGTCGCCGCGCCGCACCGGCTTCATCGACCAGGCCGCCTTCGCCAACTGCACCAGTCGCCCGGCGTCCTTCAAGCCCTGCGGTGGCTCCGGCTCCTTCAGCCGCGCCAGCAGCGCCCCGATCTCGCGCAGTTCGCCCAGGTCCGAGGCGCCCATGCCCAGCGCCACGCGCCGCGGCGTGCCGAACAGGTTGGCCAGAACCGGCACGTCGAAGCCAGCCGCTTGCTCGAACAGCAGCGCGGGCCCTTCGGCGCGGAGCACGCGGTCGGCGACGGCTGTCATCTCGAGCACGGGGGACACCGGATCGGCCACGCGACGAAGGTCACCTTGACGCTCCAGCTGCCCGATGAAGTCTCGAAGGTCGCGGTATTTCATTCCTGGGAGGAATTAAAGGACATTTCTATATGCTTGACCGGTTATTTCCGGACTTCCTAGAATTCGCCCCAGCCTGATCTTTCAGGGTTTACCCGCGCCTCCTTCTGTTGGGAAGGCAGGAAGCCACCATTGCCAGAGCCGCCCTGGCGCCGCCGTTCGAGCGGCCTTTCTGGGCAAGCGGCCATTATCGTCGTCCCCCCGTTCCCGGCGGGCTGGGCCACGAGGAAAGGATGATCGTGAGAGCGATCGAACGTGTGCGTTTGGCCCTCCAAGCCTGCGCCCGCTCGGCCAACGTCTTCGTTCGCGACGTCGGCACGGGCTTGCTTGAAGTAAGTCACAACTCGCTGGCCCTGATCGGCCTCTGCGTCGTGGCCACCACCCTGTTCGCGGGGGGGCGGTCCGACATGCGCGCGGCCGTGGAGCAGCGCGCACTCGACTGGCTTCTGGCACGCCAGGAAGCCCGGGAGCCGGCGGTCGACAGCCTCGCGGCCGCGCCGATCTCTGAACCTGACGCGGTCGCCCGCGCCACCGCGATGGACCCGAAGACGCTGCCTCAACAGCAGGCGGCGGTCGCGCACTGGCTGTCCCGCCGCTACAAGGTGGCCCCCGAGCCGGTGGGCCGGCTGGTCCAGGAAGCCTGGCACGTCGGCCAGCGCGTCGGCCTCGACCCCACCCTCATCCTGGCCGTGATGGCCGTCGAGTCCAGCTTCAATCCCTTTGCGCAGAGCCCTGTCGGCGCCCAGGGGCTGATGCAGGTCATGACCCGCATCCACGACGACAAGTACGAAGCCTTCGGCGGCACCCGTGCCGCCTTCGATCCGATCACCAATCTCCGGGTAGGCGTGCAGGTGCTGAAGGAATGCATTGCGCGCGCCGGCGGCCTCGAGGGCGGCCTGCGGCACTACGTCGGCGCCGCGAACCTGACCGAGGACGGCGGCTACGTCGGCAAGGTGCTGGCCGAGCAGATCAACCTGCGCAAGGTGGCCGACGGAAAGTCCGTGTCCATCAACGCACCGCTGGTCAGCCCGCCCTTGCAGGCCGTGCCGGCCGAAGTGGCCCCTTCCGCACCCGCCGCGACCGCCCTGGTGGAACGCGTGGCGCTGATGCGCTGACGTACCCCGGCGCGCTGTCTCCAGCACCGTCTCCGCTACACTTCCAACCCTCGCGCGACTGGCGATAGGGCGACCCAACGCCCGAGGTGGATCACCACCATGGAGCGCGACCGGTGGCAGCCCGCCACCGGCAGTCAAGCCGTTCGCCTGGGCAGCCCGCTGGCCGATGACCACCGGCTTCACGCGGGACCACACCTTGCACGAGGACTGCCCTCCATGTTCGACCGCACCCTGTCCACCGTCGCCAACGTCGACCCCGACCTGTGGAACACCATCCTGGCCGAGAACCGCCGCCAGGAAGACCACATCGAACTGATCGCCTCCGAGAACTACGCCTCCCCGGCGGTCATGCAGGCCCAGGGTTCACAGCTGACCAACAAGTACGCTGAAGGCTATCCGGGCAAGCGCTACTACGGCGGCTGCGAGCACGTCGACATCGTCGAGCAGTTGGCCATCGACCGCCTGAAGCAGCTCTTCGGCGCCGAGCACGCCAACGTCCAGCCCAACTCCGGCTCGCAGGCCAACCAGGCCGTCTTCTTCGGCCTGCTGCAGCCCGGCGACACCATCATGGGCATGAGCCTCGCAGAAGGTGGCCACCTGACGCACGGCATGCCGCTCAACATGAGCGGCAAGTGGTTCAAGGTGGTGAGCTACGGCCTCGACGCCAACGAAGCCATCGACTACGACGCGATGGAGCGCCTGGCCCACGAGCACCGTCCCAAGCTGATCATCGCCGGCGCCTCCGCGTACTCGCTCCGCATCGATTTCGAGCGCTTCGCGAAGGTGGCCCGCGCGATCGGCGCCTATTTCATGGTGGACATGGCCCACTACGCCGGCCTGGTCGCCGCGGGCGTGTACCCCAACCCCGTGCCGCACGCCGACGTCGTCACGTCCACCACGCACAAGACCCTGCGCGGCCCGCGCGGCGGCCTGATCCTGATGAAGGACGCGGTGGCCAAGCAGATCAACAGCGCCATCTTCCCCGGCATCCAGGGCGGCCCGCTGATGCACGTGATCGCCGGCAAGGCCGTCGCCTTCAAGGAAGCGCTGTCGCCCGAGTTCAAGGCCTACCAGCAGCAGGTGGTGAAGAACGCCGCCGCGATGGCCGAGACCCTGGTCCAGCGAGGCCTGCGCATCGTCTCCGGCCGCACCGAAAGCCACGTGATGCTGGTCGACCTGCGCGCCAAGGGCATCACCGGCAAGGAAGC
>CBIHPZ010000054.1:0-12017 GCA_966211865.1 uncultured Aquabacterium sp. | reverse complement strand
CCCAGCTCCCAGAAGATGGTCTGCGCCACGGGAATCGCCAGCGTGCGGTTGTCGCTCAGGTGGCTGGACAGGATGACCACGCGCAGCTTGTCCAGCACCGCCAGCGGGTCGATGCCGGGCTGCAGCTCGAAGCTCAGCAGCCCGCCGTGCAAACCCCCAAAGAGAGCGGCCGAGCGCCGGTGCTGCGGGTGGCTTTCCAGCCCGGGATAGAACACCTTGGCGACCGCGGGCTGCTGTTCCAGGAACTGCGCCAGGCCCAGCGCGTTGCCGTTGGTGGCGTTCATGCGCAGCGCCAGCGTCTCCAGGCCGGTGGCCACGCGGTGCGCGTCTTCCGGCCGCAGGGTGGCGCCGAAGTCGCGCAGGCCGCGCTTCTTGATCTGCAGCAGGCCCCAGCCGGCGGGGTCGCCGGTGCGGTAGGGCGCGGCGATGTGCGGCCAGCGCGTCCAGTCGAAGAGGCCGGTGTCGACCACCGCGCCGCCCATCGCGTCACCGTGGCCCGACAGGCCCTTGGTCAGCGAATGCACGACCAGGCCCGCCCCCACGGTCTTGGGCCGGAACAGCGCCGGCGTGGTCATGGTGTTGTCCACCACGTAGAGCAGGCCGCGCTCGGCGCACAGCTTGCCGAGGCCTTCCAGGTCGGCCACCTGCGTGCCGGGGTTGGCGATGGTCTCGGTGAAGACCAGGCGCGTCTCGGGGCGCAGCGCCGCCGCGGTGGGGCCGACCTCGGTCATGTCGACGAAATCGACGCCGACGCCGAAGCCTTCCATGGTCTGGAACAGGCTGCGGCTGTTGCCGAAGAGGTGCCGGCTGACGACCACGTGGTCGCCGGACTTCAAGAGCGCCAGCAGCACGCCGGCGATGGCCGCCATGCCGGTGGAAAAGCCGGCCGCGGCGCGCGCGCCCTCGATCAGCGCCAGCTTGGATTCCAGCGCCGCACCGGTGGGGTTGCCCTGGCGGGCGTAGACGAAGCCCGGCTTCGCGCCCTGGAACACCGCCACCAGGTCGGCCGCCGTGGCGTAGCCGAAGGTGGCGGCCAGGTGCACCGGCTTGTGCAGCGCGCCCTGCTCGACGCCGGCGCGGCGGTCGGCATGCAGGATGCGGGTGAGGTCGGATTCGGCGGGGCGCTCGGGGGGCGTGCTGGCGGCGGTCATGCGTGTTCCTCTGGGGGCCGGGCCCGTCGCCAAGAAGACCGCCCGGGACGGCGGCCGCGCGGGCTCAAGCGGCGAATTGTCGCCGCGCCGCCGGCCTCATCCGCAGGTCAGCGGCCACCGCCCCCCGGCAGATCACCAGTC
The DNA here is from genome assembly GCA_966211865.1 of uncultured Aquabacterium sp. Lineage (GTDB taxonomy): Bacteria > Pseudomonadota > Gammaproteobacteria > Burkholderiales > Burkholderiaceae_C > Pseudaquabacterium. The sequence goes on along the minus strand of CBIHPZ010000054.1, from coordinate 10,725 downwards.
GCCGCCGCCGCCGTCGGAACCGCCGCCGCCACCGCCGTCGCTGCCCCAGTCGTTGCTGCCACTGCCGAAGTCGATCGAGCGGCGCGACAGGTCGTCGCCGGCATCGGCCAGGTGGCCGGCGGGCGCGCCGTCGTCGTGGCCTGCGCGGTCGCCGCCGTGCAGCAGCCGGTCGGCCAGCATGCCGGCCGCGAAGCCGCCCACGCCCGCCAGGCCGGCGCCCAGCATGCCGCTGCGCGCGGCGGGTGCCGCGCCAACGCCCTGCGCGCCGGCCGCGCCGCTCCACGCGGCACCGGGCGCGGCCGCCGCGACGCCCCGGCGGCGCGACAGCAAACGCCACAGCAACACGGCCACCACGGCGCCGCCGACACCCCAGACCCAGCCCGGCAGCGCCGGCTTCGGGGGCGGTGCGGCCAGGTCCGGCGGCGGCACGCTGGACACGCTGCCCCGGGCGGCGTGCCCGGTGGACGGGGCGGCACCCGGCACGCCACCGCGGGCCAGGGCACGCTCGAATTCCTCGAACGCCGGCTTGGAGGTGAAGCCGATCGCCGGGTCGAGTTCCCGGGCGCGCCTGGCTTCCTGGCGGGCGTCGTCCAGGCGGCCGTTGTGGGCCAGGATCTCGGCCAGCACGTAGTGGGCGCGGGCGCTCTTGGGCCGCTCGGCGATGACGTCGCGCATCATCACCTCGGCCGCGGCGTAGTTGCCCTTGGCCACCTCGGCCTGCACCTGGTCGACCGTGGGCAGCGCCCAGGCCGCCGCGGTCACGACCGCCGTCATCAGCAAGGCCATCCAGCGTTTCATGTCCAGCTCCTTCGTTCCTGATCGGAAACGTCCGACCACATGGGGGCAGGCGGCGTGCCGGCAAGGGCCCCGCTGCCGGCCGGGTCAGCCGCCGCCCAACACGCGGGGCACGGCCGGCGCGCGCAGGCGGTGGGCCTGCGGCAGGTCGGGTCCCAGCAGCGGCCGCAGGTAGGCGCGGAAGGCCTCCGTCACGTGGTTGCCGGCCTCGGCGATGAAGGCGTCCTCCATCACCCGGGTCTTGGCGGCCACGGCCTCCAGCGGCTGCAAGACGTAGTCCACCGCGTAGTCGCCCACGCGGCGGATGGCGATGGAGCCGTCGCGCCCAGCCCACTGCGCCTGAAGCACCGCCTGCTCCGCCACCTCGCGCGCCTCGCGCTGGTCCACCGGGCTGACGCAGCCCAGGAAGGACCGCTGCACGTAGCCGAAGGTGTCGCCGCGCACGCGCTTGATCCCCAGCTTCGCCTTGATCTGGTCGCACAGCAGGTCGGCCAGCGCGCCGGTGCCCGACAGCTGCACGTTGCCGTGCGCGTCGCGCTCCACCGTCTGCGCCAGCTGGGTGGCGATGGGCGTGCCCGCGGCGTCGTGGATGCCTTCGCTCACCGCCACCACGCAGCGGCCCAGGCGCTGGTGCACCGCCTTCACGTCCGCCAGGAAGCGGTCCATCGAGAACTCGCGCTCGGGCAGGTAGACGAGGTGCGGGCCGTCGTCCGGGTACTTCTGCGCCAGCGCCGCGGCGGCGGTGAGGAAGCCGGCGTGGCGGCCCATCACCACCGCCACGTACACGCCCGGCAGTGCCGCGTTGTCCAGGTTGGCGCCGGCGAAGGCCTGCACGACAAAGCGAGCGGCCGACGGGAAGCCCGGCGTGTGGTCGTTGCCCATCAGGTCGTTGTCGATGGTCTTGGGGATGTGCATCGCGCGCAGCGGGTAGCCGGTGCGGGCCGCTTCCTCGGCCACGATGCGCACGGTGTCGGACGAGTCGTTGCCGCCGATGTAGAAGAACTGCCCGATGCCGTGCGCCTTCAGCGTGGCGAAGATGCGCTGGCAGTAGGCCAGGTCGGGCTTGTCGCGGGTGGACCCCAGCGCCGAGGCCGGCGTGCCGGCCACCGCTTCCAGGTTGGCGGCGGTCTCCAGGGTGAGGTCCACCAGGTTCTCGTCGACGATGCCGCGCACGCCGTGGCGGGCGCCGTAGATGCGTTCGATGTGGGCGTGGCGCCGCGCTTCCAGCACGACGCCGGCCAGCGACTGGTTGATGACGGCGGTGGGGCCGCCGCCCTGGGCGACGAGGATCTTGGTGGCGGATGGCATGGCGCGGGTCCTCCGTGGGCGTGAAGCGTGGCCTTCGAAGCCCGCAGCGTAGCGCCAAGCCGCCCCGGGCCGGTGAAGTCGTGGATCCCTGACGCGATTCATCGCTTCACAGCCTGCCGGGCTGGGGCATGATCGCCAGGTTACGCCGCCACCGGGCGGGCGCCTATTGGGGGGTGCTGGATGACGACTGACCGACCACGCAGCGGCCGCCGCGCCGGCACTTTCGGCATGGCCTCGGCCTGCGCGCTGGCGGCCATGGTGAGCGGCCTGGCCTGGAGCCAAGCCAAGCCACCGGCGCCCCAGCCCACCGCGCCCGCCACACCCGCCAGCGTGCAGCTGCGCATCGTCGGCGGCCTGGCCGGCGTCAACCAGTACACCCGGCACGAAGCGCCCTTCTGGACCGAGGAACTGCCGCGCCGCACGCAGGGCCGCTACTCGGCCGAGATCGTGCCCTTCGACCGCGCCGGCCTGCGCGGCCAGGACATGCTGCAGCTGATGAAGATCGGCTCGGTGCCTTTCGGCACCGCGCTCCTGAGCCTCAGCGCCCCGCAGGACCCGATCATCGCGGCGCCCGACCTGAGCGGCCTGAACCCCGACATCGCCACGCTGCGCCGCAACGTGGCCGCCTTCCGCCCCTTCATCGAAAAGACGATGCGCGATCGCGGCATCGAGGTGCTGGCGATCTACACCTACCCGGCGCAGGTCGTCTTCTGCAACAAGCCCTTTTCCGGCCTGGCGGACCTGGCCGGGCGGCGCGTGCGCGTGTCCAGCGCCACCCAGGCCGACCTGATCGAGGCGCTGGGCGCCCGCCCGGTGACCACCGCCTTCGCCGACATCCTGCCCAACCTGAAGAGCGGCAACCTGGAATGCGCGGTCACCGGCACGATGTCGGGCAACACCATCGGCCTGCACGAGGTCACCACCCACGTGCACACCATGGCGCTGAACTGGGGCCTGGCCATCTTCGGCGCCAACCGCGCCGCCTGGCAGCACCTGCCGGCCGACCTGCGCACGCTGCTGCAGCAGGAGCTGCCCAAGCTGGAAGCCGCCATCTGGGCCGAGTCGGAGCGGGAGACCGGCGAAGGCATCGCCTGCAACACCGGCAGCAGCGCCTGCACCAGCGGCCGCCGCGGCCGCATGGTGGAGGTGCGCAGCTCCGCCGCCGACGAGGCCAAGCGGCGCGAGATCTTCGCCAGCACCGTGCTGCCGCGCTGGGTGCAGCGCTGCGGCCCGAGCTGCGCCGAGAACTGGAACCAGACCATCGGCGCGCAGCTGGGCATCGCCGCCCCGGCCACGAAGTAGGCGAGACGTGCCGGCGCTGCGCAACTTCCGACGGGTCTTGTGGGGCAGCACCGCGGCGCTGGTGCTGGCCATCGCCGGCTCGGCGGTGTGGCTGGTGTCGCACCAGCGGGCCGAAGCGATGCGCGCCGCCCAGGCGCGCACCGTCCATTTCGTCAACGGCGCCGAAGCCGGGCTGAACCGCGCGCTGGTCGGCGTGGACGTGCTGCTGGCCGGGCTGGAAGAACTGCTGGACGAATCCCGCCGCAGCGACGGCGCGCTGGACCTGGCGCAGGCCGAGCGCAACCTGGCCCGCATCAACCGCCAGAACCTGCTGGTGCGCGACCTGGCGCTGCTGGACCCCGACGGCCAGGTGCTGGCCGCGGCCGAACCCGCCACGCGCCGGCTGGGCGTCAAGCTGCCCGAAGGCTTCCTGCAGCAGGTGCTGGCGCAGGCGGTGCCGGCGCTGGTGATCAGCGCGCCGGTGGTGCCCTTCGCCAGCGCCGAGCGGGCGCTTTATTTCGCGCGGCCGGTGCTGCTGGACGGCCAGCGCCGCGGCGTGGCGCTGGCCGAGCTGCCGCTGCCGCTGATGGCCAACATCCTGGCCCAGGCCACCGACACCGAAGGCCTGCAGGTCACCATCGAACGCGACGACGGCCTGCTGCTGATCAGCCAGCCCGCCGACGAACTGGCCATCGGCCGCCGCCTGGAGCCCCCGCTGGCCGCGGCCGCGCTGCAGGGCGGCGCCACGCTGGGCGCGGCACGGCTCACCGGCCGGCCGGCCATCGTGGTCGCGCGGCCGGCCATCTACCGCTCGGTGCGCGTGGTCGCCAGCCTGCCGCTGGCGGCGGCGCTGGGCGACTGGGAGCGAGACAGCCGCGTCATTGCCGCGGTGGCGGCCGCCCTGGCGCTGCTGGTGATCGGTGCCGCGGGCTTTGGCCATTGGCATGTCAAGCGCCTGTCACGCGTCAGCGGCGAGCTGGCGCAGTCCAAGTCCACCCTGGAACATGCGCTGGGCGCCATGCACGACGGCTTCCTCCTGCTCGATGCGCAGGACCGCGTGGTGGCCTGGAACCAGCGCTACGTCGAGCTCTTCCCCTGGCTGGCCGACACGGTGAAGGTCGGCGCCACCGCCCGGGACCTGGCCGAGCGCGCCGCGCTGGAACTGCTGCGCGACGCCGGCGAGACCGCGCGCGCCGAGTACGTGGAACGCCGCCTGACGCTGGCGCGCCAGGGCGACGGCGTGCACGCGCAGCGCCTGCACGACGGCCGCGTGGTGCACAGCATCGAACGCCGCACCGGCGACGGCGGCATCGTCAGCGTCTTCCGCGACATCACCGCGGCCGAGCGCGAACTGGCCCGCGTGCGCGAAGCCGCCGAGGCCGCCAGCAAGGCCAAGACCCGCTTCCTGGCCGCCATGAGCCACGAGATCCGCACGCCGCTGAACGCCGTGCTGGGCATGAACGGCCTGCTGCTGGCCAGCCCGCTCAACGACGAGCAGCGCCGCCATGCCGAGCTGATCCGCAGCTCCGGCCAGAGCCTGCTGGCCATCATCAACGACATCCTCGACCTGTCGAAGATCGAGGCCGGCCGCATGGAGCTGGAGATCGTCGACTTCCCGCTCGCCGAGACCATCCGCGAGGTGGTGTCGCTGCTCACCGTGCGCGCGCAGGCCAAGGGCCTGGTGCTGGAGCTGGTGCTGCCGGAAGAGCTGCCGGCCGTGGTGCGCGGCGATCCCAGCCGGCTGCGCCAAGTGCTGTTCAACCTGATCGGCAACGGGCTGAAGTTCACCGACGCGGGGCGGGTGACGGTGGCACTGTCGCACCGCGCCGTGGCACCCACGCCGGGCAACCACGACACCATCGAGCTGCGCATCGTCGTCAGCGACACCGGCATCGGCATCCCGCCCGAGGTCCTGCCCAGGCTCTTCCAGCGCTTCAGCCAGGCCGACAGCTCCACCGCCCGCCGCTTCGGCGGCACCGGCCTGGGGCTGGCGATCAGCCGCGAGATCGTCGAGCTGATGCACGGCCGCATCGAGGTCGCCAGCCAGCCCGGGCGCGGCAGCCGCTTCACCGTCACCATCCGCGTCGAGCCGGGTTCCCAGGCCGCGTCGCCGGCAGCCGAGCTCGACGCACCCGCCGAGCCGCCGGTGCGACCGCTGCGCATCCTGGTGGCCGAGGACAACGGCGTGAACCAGATCCTGATCAAGGCCATGCTCGACGCACAGGGCCACTTCAGCGACATCGTGGCCGATGGCATCGAGGTGGTGCGCCAGGTGCAGGCCGCGCGCTACGACCTGGTGCTGATGGACATCCAGATGCCCGACATGGACGGCCAGGCCGCGACCCAGGCCATCCGCTCGCTGCCGGGCCCCGCGGGGCGCGTGCCCATCGTCGCGATGACGGCCAACGCCATGCCCGAGGAACGCGCCGCCTACCTGGCCGCCGGCATGAACGACCACGTGGCCAAGCCGCTGAACCCGCGCCTGCTGGCCGAGGTGATCGCGCGCGTCACCCGGGACGGCGCCATGCCCGCGGGCCCGGGCGGTCGCGGGCGCGAGCACCACGCCGGCCAGCCCGGATTAGTTGACAACTAAAGTATTCAGTCCTAAATTGCAGCCAGCTTCCGGGCCTGTCGCCCGGGGCCTGCCGCTCTTCCCCGGGGCGGCCACGAGGAGCTGCAATGCGCATCACCTGCCTGGGCGGCGGACCCGCCGGCCTCTATTTCGCGCTGCTGATGAAGCGGCAGGACCCCGCGCACCAGGTCACCGTGATCGAGCGCAACCAGCCCGACAGCACCTTCGGCTGGGGCGTCGTGTTCTCCGACCAGACGCTCGGCGCGCTGCAGCAAAGCGACGCACCGACCGCGCAGCGCATCCTGGACGCCTTCAACCACTGGGACGACATCGCCGTCCACTTCCAGGGCCGGCGCATCGTCTCCGGCGGCCACGGCTTCTGCGGCATCGGCCGCATGCGCCTGTTGCAGATCCTGCAGGAACGCTGCCGCGAACTGGGCGTCAACCTGGTTTTCGGCACCGAGGCGCCGGACGATGAGCAGATCGACGCCGACCTGGTCATCGCCTGCGACGGCCTGAACAGCCGCATACGCACAAAGTACGCGGCCACCTACCAGCCCGACATCGACCTGCGTGCCAACCGCTTCGTGTGGCTCGGCACCAAGAAGCGCTTCGACGCCTTCACCTTCGATTTCCAGCAGACGCCCTGGGGCTGGTTCCAGGCCCACGCCTACCGCTTCGACGGCGACACCTCCACCTTCATCGTCGAGACGCGCGAGGAGACCTGGCGCGCCGCCGGCCTGGAAACGATGGAGAAGGACGAGGCCATCGGCTTCTGCGAGAAGCTGTTCGAAGGCGTGCTGGGCGGCGAGCGGCTGATGTCGAACGCCGCGCACCTGCGCGGCTCGGCGCAGTGGATCCGGTTCCCGCGCGTGGTGTGCAAGACCTGGGTGCACCACAACGGCCGCTGCCCCGTGGTGTTGATGGGCGACGCCGCGCACACCGCGCACTTTTCGATCGGCTCGGGCACCAAGCTGGCCCTGGAAGACGCCATCGCCCTGGCGCGCGACATCGCCCAGCACCCCGGCAACCTCCGCGCCGCGCTGGACCAGTACGAGGCCACCCGCAGCGTGGAGGTGCTGAAGATCCAGAACGCCGCGCGCAACTCCACCGAGTGGTTCGAGAACGTGGCCCGCTACGCCACACTGCCGCCGGAGCAGTTCGCCTACTCGCTGCTCACGCGCAGCCAGCGCATCAGCCACGAGAACCTGCGCCTGCGCGACCGCGCCTACGTCGAGACCTACGAGCAGTGGATCGCCGAACGCGCCGGGTTGCCCGCAAGCACCGCGGCGCACCCGGTGCCGCCGATGTTCACGCCGTACCAGGTGCGGTCGGTGCGGCTGAAGAACCGCATCCTGGTCTCGCCGATGGCGCAGTACTCGGCCGAAGACGGCATCCCCGGCGACCACCACCTGGTGCACCTGGGTTCACGCGCGCTGGGCGGCGCCGCGCTGGTGATGGCCGAGATGACCTGTCCGTCGCCCGACGCCCGCATCACGCCCCAATGCCCGGGACTGTGGAACGATGCGCAGCGCGACGCCTGGGCCCGCATCGTGCGCTTCGTGCACGCGCAGCCCGAGGTCAAGATCGGCATGCAGCTGGGCCACGCCGGCGCCAAGGGCTCGACGCGGCCGATGTGGGAAGGCATCGACCTGCCGCTGGACGAAGGCAACTGGCCGTTGATCTCGGCGTCGCCGCAGCAGTACCTGGACGGCGTCAGCCAGTGGTCGCGCGCCATGACCCGCGCCGACATGGACCGGGTGCGCGACGACTTCGTGGCCGCGACGAAGCGCGCAGCGGAAGCCGGCTTCGACTGGCTGGAGCTGCACTGCGCGCACGGCTACCTGCTGTCGTCCTTCATCTCGCCGCTGACCAACCAGCGCACCGACGAGTACGGCGGCTCGCTGGAAAACCGCCTGCGCTGGCCGCTGGAGGTGTTCGACGCGGTGCGCGCCGCCTGGCCCGACCACCTGCCGATGTCGGTGCGCATCTCGGCCCACGACTGGGTGGAAGGCGGCATCACGCCCGACGACGCGGTGCAGATCGCCCGCGCCTTCAAGGCCCACGGCGCCGACCTGATCGATTGCTCGTCCGGCCAGGTCAGCAAGGCCGAGAAGCCCACCTTCGGCCGCATGTGGCAAACGCCCTTCGCCGACCGCATCCGCAACGAGGCGCAGATCCCCACCATCGCGGTGGGCGGCATCACCGAGGCCGACCATGCCAACGCCATCATCGCCGCCGGCCGCGCCGACCTGTGCGCCGTGGCCCGGCCGCACCTGGCCAACCCCGCCTGGGCGCTGATGGAGGCCGCCAAGCTCGGCTACACCGGCATGCCGTGGCCCAAGCAGTACCTGTCCGGCAAGAGCCAGCTGGAACGTAACCTGGAACGTGAGCGTCAACTGGCGGCCGCGGCGGCCGGCCTGTCACCCCTCGAACAAGCCAACCAGGCCTTGGGGGTCTGACATGAGGTCTGACGTGACCATGCCCTCACGCTCCCTACCTTCGCTCGGTCCCGGCTCGGCGCATCAGCGCCTTCGCGCGGCCGGGCAGCACTGACATGGCCAAGAACCCTTCCCTCGACGACGACCGCATCGGCCTCGAAGCGCGCGCCGCCGCCGACGACCACGCCGCATTGAAGCTGTGGCTGCGCCTGCTGGCGTGCAGCACGCAGATCGAGACCGAGATCCGCAAGCGCCTGCGCGCGCGCTTCGGCATCACCTTGTCGCGCTTCGACTACCTGGCGCAGCTGCACCGCCACCCCGAAGGCCTGCGCATGAACGCGCTGTCGCGCTACCTGATGGTGACCGGCGGCAACATCACCGGCCTGACCGACGAGCTGGAGAAGGAAGGCCTGGTGCAGCGCGAGCCCAGCCCGCAGGATCGGCGCGCGTTCGTCCTGAAGCTGACGCCTGAAGGACGCGGCCGTTTCGAGCAGATCGCCGCCGAGCACGAAGGCTGGATCGTCGAGCTGCTGGGCGGCCTGAAGGCGGCCGACCGCAAGACCCTCTACAACCTGCTGGGCACGCTGCGCGTCACCATCGCCGAGCGCCAGGACAGCACCACTTCGCCCGACGGGCCGGAGACCGCCAAATGAACGATTCCACGCCCCGCCTGGATCCCGCGCTGGCGGCCGGCAACCAGCGCACCATGGCCGCTTACGATGCGCGTCATTTCCTGTGGCAGGTGGAGGGCAGCGTCGCCACCATCACCTTGCACCGGCCGGAGCGCAAGAACCCGCTCACGTTCGACTCCTACGCCGAGCTGCGCGAACTCTTCGGCCAGCTGAAGTACGCCACCGACGTGCACGCCGTCGTCATCACCGGCGCGGGCGGCAACTTCTGTTCCGGCGGCGACGTGCACGAGATCATCGGCCCCTTGGTGCGCCTGGCCGCGCCCGAGCTCCTGATGTTCACCCGCATGACGGGCGACGTGGTGCGCGCCATGCGGGCCTGCCCGCAGCCCATCGTTGCCGCGGTGGACGGCGTGTGTGCCGGTGCCGGCGCCATCCTGGCGATGAGTTCCGACCTGCGCCTGGGCACCGCGCGATCGAAGACCGCCTTCCTCTTCAACCGCGTGGGACTGGCGGGCTGCGACATGGGCGCCTGCGCCATGCTGCCGCGGATCATCGGGCAGGGGCGTGCCAGCGAGCTGCTGTACACCGGGCGCGCCATGAAGGGTGAAGAGGGACTGGCTTGGGGCTTCTTCAATCGGCTGTGTGCTGAAGACTCGTTGCTTGGTGAAGCACAAGCCTTGGCTGCCGAGATTGCTTCCGGCCCGAGCTTTGCGAACGGCATCACGAAGACGATGCTGCATCAGGAGTGGTCGATGACGGTCGACCAGGCGATCGAAGCCGAAGCGCAGGCGCAGGCGATCTGCATGCTGACGGGGGATTTCCATCGGGCGTACGAAGCGTTTGTCGCGAAGCAAAAGCCGGTGTTCGAGGGGAACTGACGTGAACTGCGCCGTGCGGTGGGCATGCGTCGACCGAGCGAGCCAAGGGCATGGGGTGTCCGGTTCCGCTCATGTCCTCCGTCGTCGGCCCTGGGGGCCTCCTCCTCCCCCTTTACTTCGCTCCACCGGACACCCCATGCCCTTGGCAGCCGCACCGCAGTGGCATGCGAAGGATCAACCCCAGGGCCGTGCCGGCTCAACACGGCAACGGCGTGCGAAGGATGAATGCCAGAGGGTTTCCGGATCAGGCCGGCAGTGGTGCCCTGTGGAGCGAGGTAAGAGGAGGAGGAGCGAAGCGACGGGGGACACGAGCGGAACAGGGCACTGCTGGCGGCCTGATCCACGCTCTGACCCCAAGCAATCAACAGCGGCAACCACCATCGCATGAGGATCGAATGAATCCCACGCAGCACCTCGACTGGCCGTTCTTCGAAGACCGCCACCGCGCCCTCGCCGCCGAACTCAACGCCTGGGCAGCCGCTCACATTGGGAATCAGCACAGCACCAATGTCGACGAGACCTGCAAACACCTGGTGCGCGAACTCGGCCAAGCCGGCTGGCTCCGCCACGCCATCGCCGGCCGCGAGCATGGTGGCCTCAACGACACCATCGACACCCGCGCCATCTGCCTGATCCGCGAAACACTCGCGAGACACGCCGGCCTCGCCGACTTCGCATTCGCGATGCAAGGCCTGGGCTCCGGCGCCATCAGCCTCGCCGGCACGCCCGAGCAGCGCGCCCAATGGCTGCCGAAGGTGGCCAGAGGCGAAGCCATCAGCGCCTTCGCCCTGTCCGAACCCGACGCCGGCTCGGACGTC
>CBIHPZ010000053.1:0-12094 GCA_966211865.1 uncultured Aquabacterium sp. | reverse complement strand
TCCAGCGCTCGCGCCGCGGCGCCGGCAGCGTGCCGGGGTGGCGCCGTGAGAACAGCGCCGGCCAGATCGTCTGCGCGTTGCCGCCCGGCAGCCACCAGGGCGCGTCGAAGCGCTCCCCGTCGGCCGCAGGCCCGGCCACGGCCGGGCTTGCATGCCCGGCCGGCTCGCCAGGCAAAGGCACCGGCGAAGGCCTGTCCCTTCGCCCGGGCTCTACCCAAGCCGACTCGGCGCTCCCTGCGGGCCGCGAACGACCTGGGCTCGGGGGCCGCATCAGTGCAGGGTCGCCGGCGCCTCGGTGATCTCGGGCGGCTCGGCCTCGGTGCCGGGGCTGGCGTGGTGCGCCACCAGGCGCCAGCCCAGCGTGGTCTTGTGATAGACGTTGGTGGCCAGCACGTGCGCCACGCGCAGGCCCTCGTCGGTCTGCACCTCGATGCGCTCGACCACGTTGTGCATGGCGGCGTCCAGCAGGTGCACGCGGTGCACCTTGTCGGGATGGGCGCGGATGCGGCCGGCGGCGAAGATGGCCTCGAAGGCCGCCCGCACGGCGCGCGGGCCGATCACGCGCGGGCCGCCCGGGTGCACGCAGACGATCTCCTCGTCGTCCGACCACAGCGCCATCAGCTTCTCCAGGTCGCCCTCGCGCAGCGCCTCGTAGAACTGGGCTTCCACGTCGTCGGGCGACGCGAGCAGGTGGGCGGCCTGGGGCTTGGTGCGCATGGGGCCTCTCGGGCGAAGGGAGCGGACGGTGCGGGCTTACCGGAAGACGACGGTCTTGTGGCCGTTCATGAGCACGCGGTGTTCCAGGTGCCAGCGCACGGCACGGGCCAGCACCACGCATTCCACGTCGCGGCCGACGGCGGTCATCTCCTCGGCCGACTGCGCATGGCTCACGCGCTGCACGTCCTGCTCGATGATCGGGCCTTCGTCCAGGTCCGCGGTGACGTAATGGGCGGTGGCGCCGATCAGCTTGACGCCGCGCGCATGGGCCTGGAAGTACGGCTTCGCGCCCTTGAAGCTGGGCAGGAAGCTGTGGTGGATGTTGATCGCGCGGCCCTTCAGCGCCTGGCACAGCTCGGGGCTGAGGATTTGCATGTAGCGGGCCAGCACCACCAGGTCGATGCGCTCGCGGTCCACCAGCGCCTCGATCTCGCGCTCCTGCGCGCGCTTGGCCGCGGCGTCGCTGCCGGTGGGCAGCGGCAGGTGGTGGAAGGGAATGCCGTAACTGTCGGCCAGGGCCGCGTAGGTCGTGTGGTTGGAGACGATGCCGCGGATGTCGGCATCGAGCTGGCCGCTCTTGACGCGGAACAGCAGGTCGTTGAGGCAGTGGCCGTGCTGGCTCACCATCAGCAACAGGCGCGGGCGCTGCGCCACGGCGTGGAAGCGCGCATCCATCTGGAACTGGCCGCGCACGTGGGCGAACAGGTTGTCCAGCATGGCTGCGTCGGCCAGGTTGGGCGGCGCCGCGAAATGCACGCGCATGAAGAACAGGCCCGTGGCGTCGTCGCCATCGACATCGCCGAACTGCTGCGAATCGATGATGTTGCAGCCGGCCTGGAACAGAAGCCCCGAGACCGCGTAGACGATGCCCGTCTGGTCCTTGCAGGACAGGGTGAGGATGAATTCGTGATCGCGCGGCATCCCGGGATTGTATGGACCGCCCCTGGGGGGCCCTTGGAGAGAATCGCCACGCCATGAAGACCGCCCCCGGGGATTGGACGCAGCGCAGCCGCGAGCTGGCGCAGCACCTGTCGCGCGCCGCGCTCGGCGACCGCCAGGCCTTCAAGCAGCTGTATGACGCGACCAGCGGCCACCTGTTCGCGGTGCTGCTGCGCATCCAGCGCGACCGTGCCGTGGCGGAGGACCTGCTGCAGGAGGTCTACGTCAGCGCCTGGAAGGCCGCCGGCAGCTTCGACGCCCAGCAGTCGCAGCCGCTGACCTGGCTGACGCACATTGCGCGCAACAAGGCCATCGACAGCCTGCGCCGCGCACAGGCGCAGCCGCGGCTGGAGACCGTGCACCCAGAGAACGACGACGACGACCGGCCCGACCTCGACCAGCGCATGGCCGACGAGGGCCCGGGCCCGGCCGAGCTGCTGGAACGCGCCAGCGACGCGCGCCAGCTGTCGCACTGCATGCAGGCGCTGTCGGCGCAGCAGCGGCAAAGCGTGGCGCTGGCCTTCTTCGACGGCCTCTCGCATGCCGAGGTGGCCGAGCAGCTGCGCGAGCCGCTGGGCACGGTGAAGAGCTGGGTGCGGCGGGCGCTGATGACGCTGAAGACCTGCCTCGAACGCGCGGCGCAGCGCGACGTGGTGGCGGGAGGGGCCTGATGGACTACGGCAACCGCGAACTGGCCGACGCCCTGGCCTCGCAGTACGTGGCCGGCACGTTGCGCGGCCCCGCGCGTCGCCGCTTCGAGACGCTGATGGCCGCGCACCCCGCGCTGCGCCAGGCGGTGGAAGCGTGGCGCGCCCGCCTGATGCCGCTGACCGGCGCGGTGGAGCCTCAAGCGCCCCCCGCCTCGGCCTGGGCCGGCATCGAGCGCCGGCTGTGGCCGGACAGCGCGCCCGCGGCCGCCGCCACGCCGGCGGCCACGCCGTGGTGGCGCGCGCTGTCGTTCTGGCGCGCGGCCTCGGGCTTCGCCACCGTCGCCGCCATCGGCCTGGGCGTGCTGCTGGCCACGCCGCAGCCGCAGGCGCCACCGGTGGTGGTGGTGCTGCAGGCGGCCGAAGGCGCGCCGGCCGGGGCCAGCACCTTCGTCGCCAGCTTCTCGGCCGATGGGCGCTCACTGGTGACGCGGCCGGTTCAGCCGGTGGCACTGCAGGTGGACCGCGCGCTCGAACTCTGGGCCGTGCCGCCGCAGGGCGCGCCGCGCTCGCTGGGCCTGATCTCGGCCAGCGGGCTGACGGTGATCCGGCGCGAGAAGCTGCCGCAGGCGCTGCTGGACCAGCGCAACACGGCGGCGCTGGCCGTCAGCGTCGAGCCGCCGGGCGGCTCGCCCACCGGCGCGCCGACGGGGCCCGTGGTGTTCGCCGGCAAGTTGCAGCTGTAGCGCGAAGCGAGCCGCCCGCCGGGCGGCTTCGCAGCGCTCGCGCAAAGCGCCGGGGACCGCGTTCACGATGGGTCGGCGCTCGGCCCGGTTGCGGCCTTGCGGGTCAGCGCCACCCCTGTGCCCACCGCAACGCCAGAACCGGCCGGGACCGGCAGGGCTGCCGGCGTGGCCCGGTCAGGGCCGGTATTCGGCCCAGGTCTTCGGCGTCTCGCTGACCCGCACTGCCGCCACCTGGGCCCAGATCGCCTTGGCGCGCTGGTGCAGGTAATGCGCCAAGTGCTCGGCCGTGGTCGGGCCGGTGATGACGTCGTTCAGGTGGCGGTGGTCCAGCTCGGTGTCGAGCAGCTGCTTGAAGGGCCGCAGGTCGCCGTAGTCGACGACGAAGCCGATGCGGTCCAGGGTCGGCGCTTGCAGCACCAGCTCGACGACGTAGTTGTGGCCGTGCAGCCGGGCGCAGGGATGGCCTTCGGGCAGGCCTTCGATGACGTGGCTGGCGCTGAAATGGAATTGCTTGGTGATCGTGTACATGCGGGAGACGGCCGGAGGGGACAACCGCCGGCCGGGACGGGAGTGTCGCCGCCCCGGCGCCTCCGCGCGGCGGCGGGCCCCTCAAGCCGGGGCCGGCGGCGGGGCCGGGGGCACCCGCGCCGGCCAGATCACGCGGAAGGTGGACCCGACGCGCGGCGCGCTGTGCACCTCGATGCGCGCGCCCATCAGCGTCGCCAGCGCCTGCGTCACGGCCAGGCCGATGCCGGTGCCCTCGATCGGCCCGTGCGCATGGGACAGCCGGTTGAAGGGCTGGAACAGCTGCGCCAGTTCCTCACGGCTCATGCCCACGCCGGTGTCCTCGACCTCCAGCGTGGTGCTGCCATCCGCATGGCGCCAGGCGCTGAGCGCAACCTGCCCGCCGCGGCGGTTGTACTTGATGGCGTTGGACAGCAGGTTCAGCAGCACCTGGCGCAGGCGCGTGCGGTCGGCGTGCAGGACCAGGCCGGGCGGGCAGTCCAGCGACACCTGGACGCCGGCCTCCACGGCGCTGGCGTGCAGCATGGCCGCGCCGTCCTGCAGCAGCTGGTCCAGCGGCACCGGCTCGGGCAGCAGCGCCAAGCGGCCGGCCTCGATGCTGGTGAGGTCCAGCAGGTCGTTGATCATCGCCAGCAGGTGCTCGCCGGCTTCGCGGATCAGGCCGACGCGGCGGCGCTGCTCGGGCGCCAGCACGGAGGCCGGGTCCACCTCCAGCAGCTGCGCGAAGCCGAGCACCGCATTCAGCGGCGTGCGCAGCTCGTGGCTCATGCGCGAGAGGAACTCGGTCTTGGCGCGGTTGGCCGCTTCGGCGGCGGCGCGCAGCTGGTGGGCGTGTTCCACCGTCATCGCCTCGGTCACGTCCTCGAAGTAGCCGTGCCAGGTGATGCAGTCGCCCGGGCCGGCCTGCGGCGTGGCCTGGCCGCGGATCCAGCGCAGCTCGCCGTCGGGACGGTGCACGCGGAAGCTGAGCTGCCACGGCGCAAAGCTGCGCGCCGAGCTTTCGATGCTGTCCAGCATGGCCTGGCGGTCCTCGAAGTCGATGCGGCGCAGCATCGCGGCGGCGTCGGCCACCAGCGCTTCGGCGGGCACGCCCAGCAGCGGCACGCAGCGTTCGCTGACGTAGGGGAAGTAGGTGCTGCCATCGGGCCGGCGCACGAACTGGAACAGCATGCCGGGCACGTGGGCGGCGATCTTCGACAGCCGACCCATCGCGGTCGCCGCGGCGTCTTCCACCTCGCGCCGCTCCGTCACGTCGCTCTGGATGCCGACCATGCGCAGCGGCTCCCCAGCGGCATCCCATTCGACGACGCGGCCACGCTCGGCCAGCCAGCGCCACTGGCCATCGGCGGCCAGCGCGCGGTAGCTGCTTTCGTAGACCGAGGTCTCGCCGCGCACGTGGCGCAGGTAGGCCTCGTGGTTCTCGGCGCGGTCATCGGGATGGATCAGCGCGTCCCAGTCGTGCTGGGTGGCACCGCCCTCGGGCAGCGGATGGCCGAGTTGGGCGAAGCCCTCATCGGTGTCGGAGAAGCGGTCACTGCGGATGTCCCATTCCCACACGAAGGTGCCGGCGCCGCGCAGCGCCGCGCGGATCAGCTCGCCATGGCTGCCGCCGGGGCGCCCGGCCGCGGCGCCCTGGTCGCGCAGCAGCAGCGCCGCCGCGGTGCGCAGCAAGGGGTCCAGCACGCGGGCGCGCTGGCCGGTGGGGTTGCCGGGATGGGGGTGGCCAGGGTGGCCGACGCTCCCGGCGTTGCCATTGCCGGGGGCGCCGTGGTCGAGGGCGTCGTGGGGCGCTGTGTCGTCCGCGGGCGCGGCCGCGCCCGCCTCGGCCGGCAGCAGCCACGCGCCCACCGGCTGGCCCATGCGCCACAGCGGCAACCAGCAGAAGCCGTCCGCCACAAAGGGTTCGCGCCGGCCTTCCAGCGGCGTGCCGGGGCGCACGGCGCTGTCGGGCACGGCGCCCGCGGTCCAGCGCGGCCGGCCTTCGGGGCCGACGGCCAGCAGGCCGCAGGGCAAGCCCAGGTGCGTGGTGGCGTCGGCCACCAGCCGGCGCAGTGCGAAGGCGGGGTCGTCGCGGTCGAGGTGGTCCAGCAGCGCGGCCTGCGCCAGCGACCACAGGCCGGCGGGCATGGAACGGGGGCCTTGGTCAGCGGCAGCCCGACCCGCGCAGCGGCAGGGCCGGGCGCTTCACGTCAATGCCCGGCGTGCAGCTTTTCGCCGGCCTTCAGGCGGTAGGTCGTGCCGCAGTAGGGGCAGCGGCCTTCACCGGTGCTGGCGACGTCGATGAACACCTTGGGGTGGGTGCTCCACAAGGTCATCTTGGGGTTCGGGCAGGCGATCACGCCGGGGCCCTGCAGGTCCTTGGCGCTCAGTTCCACCAACGACTTCGGTTCGCTTGTCATGTTCTGGTCCCTCCGGTCCGCGTGCCGCTCAAACAGCGGTCAGCCACTCGGCGTACTTCGGATTGCGGCCGTTGACGATGTCGAAGAAGGCGGCCTGGATCTTTTCAGTGACCGGCCCCCGCGAGCCGCGGCCGATCTCGATGCGGTCGAGTTCGCGGATCGGCGTGACTTCGGCGGCGGTGCCGGTGAAGAAGGCCTCGTCGCAGATGTAGACCTCGTCGCGGGTGATGCGCTTCTCGACCAGCTTGAGTCCCAAGTCCTGGCAGATCGCGAAGATGGTGTTGCGGGTGATGCCGTTCAGCGCGCCGGCGGAGAGATCCGGCGTGTAGACCACGCCGTTCTTGATGATGAAGAGGTTCTCGCCCGCGCCCTCGCTGACGAAGCCCGAGGCATCGAGCAGCAGCGCCTCGTCGTAGCCCTCGTCCGTGGCCTCCATGTTGGCCAGGATGGAGTTGGTGTAGTTGCTCACCGCCTTGGCCTGCGTCATGGTGATGTTGACGTGGTGGCGGGTGTAGCTGCTGGTCTTCACGCGGATGCCGCGCTTCAGGCCTTCCTCGCCCAGGTAGGCGCCCCAGGCCCAGGCGGCCACCATCAGGTGGATGGTGTTGCCCTTGGGGCTGACGCCCAGCTTCTCGGAGCCGATCCAGGTGAGCGGGCGCAGGTAGCAGCTTTCGAGCTTGTTGGCCTTCACCACTTCGCGCTGGGCGTCCATGACCTGTTCAATCGTGAAGGGGATCTTCATCCGAAGAATCTTCGCGCTGTTGAAGAGGCGCTCGGTGTGCTCGCGCAGCCGAAAGATTGCTGTGCCGTTGGCCGTGTTGTAGGCGCGCACGCCTTCGAAGGCGCCGCAGCCGTAGTGCAGCGTGTGGCTCAGCACGTGGATCTTCGCGTCGCGCCAGTCGATGAGCGCGCCGTCCATCCAGATCTTGCCGTCACGGTCGGACATCGACATGGAATGCCTTTCGGGTGGATTCAGGGAAAGCGGCGATTTTAGGCGCCGGCCGGCGGCTGGGCGGCCGGCGCAGCGGCCTCGGCCGCGCGCTGGAAGCGCCAGCTGCGCAGCTTGCCGCCGGCCAGTTCCACTTCCACCGAATCACCGCCCGGATCGCGCCAGCGGTAGGTTTCCGGCTCGTCGGCCAGCTTCTCGCCCAGGCTGCGGGTGATCAGGATGATGTCCATCAGCCGCAGCCCCGCGCGCATCTTGGACTGCAGCATCACCGCGCTGGGCACCGTGCCCACCGGCGCATCGCCGGCCGTGCGCATCACCCGCATCGCGCGGCTGAACTGCAGCAGCAGCCAGAACACCATGGCCGACGCGGCAATCGCCACGCCCTGCCAGCCGTAGACCGCAAACCCGAGCGCCACGCCCAGCGCAGCCAGCCCCCAACCCACTGCCGAGCTCATCGTGCCTCCTCGCTGATCTCGGGGCCGCCGGCGCCGACGCGGCCGACGAAGCCGGTGCGCAGGGCATCGGCCCAGTCCGGGCGGCCCTGCTGCTCGGCGCGCACGGCGGCCGATTCCCAGTCGTAGGGCGTGGCGCGGAATTCGACGCGCCAGCCGGCGCCCGCGGTCGATTCCACCAGGGCCCAGCGCGCCAGCGGGTTGCCGCTCTCGACCCGGTGGGCATGCCCATGGTCGTCGAAATAGGCCTGCAGGCCGACACTCCCAGGGTTGACCACCAGCGTGGCGCCCAGCCGCATCAGCCGCGGCACATGGCTGTGACCACACAGCACCAGTGCGGCGCTGGTGCCGCCGAGCCGGGACGCGAGTTCGTCGCGGGTCGCGGCGCGGATCCCCGGCGAACCATGGCGTTCATGGCCCGGCTCGGTGGTCTCCATCAGGTAGATCAGGTCGCTGGTCGGCGTGCCGTGGCAGCAGAACACGCCGTCGTCGATCCAGCGCGTGGCCGGCAGGGACGCCAGCCAGGCGGTGTGGCGCGCCGTGAGCAGCGGCACGGTCTGCGCGTCGCTCTTCGACATCTGCTCCGACGGCTGCGTCAGCACCTGCCGCTCGTGGTTGCCGGCGATGGTCGGCATGTTCAGCGCCATCAGGCGGTCGGCGGTCTCGGCCGGCCACAGCGGGCCGCTCAGGATGTCGCCCAGGTTCACGATCATGTCGACGTTCGATCGCGCGGCCTCCGCCAGCACTGCTTCCAGCGCCGGCAGGTTGCCGTGGATGTCCGACAGGATCGCCAACCGTTTCGTCAAGACGTTCACGTTTCCCCCGATTCACGTGGGCCGCGCCCCAAGCCTAGGGGTTGCGGCTGCGCCGAGGCGGGCGCAAGCTGTGTTCCAGCCGGCAGCACTCGAGCGCGCTGCCGGCCACTGTACCGGGGCCCGCCCCGGGGCAGTTTTCGTTGTGAAACTCCTCCAGGATGAGCTTCCGGCCGCGTCGCAACGAGCGGCCGGTTTTCTTTTGTGCCCTACAGGCCGCGCACCACGTCGATGGCTTCCTCGATGCGCTCGACGGCATGCACCGCCAGCCCCTCGATCGGCTTCTTGGGCGCATTGGCCTTGGGCACCACGGCGATCGAGAAGCCCAGCTTGGCCGCCTCCTTCAGGCGCTCCTGGCCGCGCGGCGCGGGCCGCACTTCGCCGGCCAGGCCCACCTCGCCGAAGGCGATGAAGCCGGCCGGCAACGCCTTGCCGCGCAGGCTGCCCTGGATGGCCAGCAGCACGGCCAGGTCGGCCGCCGGCTCGCTGATGCGCACGCCGCCCACCGCGTTGACGAAGACGTCCTGGTCCAGGCAATCGACACCCGCATGGCGGTGCAGCACCGCCAGCAGCATCGCCAGGCGGTCGCGCTCCAGGCCCACCGAGAGCCGCCGCGGCGCCGCGCCGCCGGAATCGACCAGCGCCTGGATCTCCACCAGCAACGGCCGCGTGCCTTCCAGCGTGACCAGCACGCAGGAGCCCGGCACCGGCTGGCCGTGCGTGGACAAGAAGATCGCGCTGGGGTTGCTGACGCCCTTCAAGCCCCGCTCGGTCATCGCGAAGACGCCGATCTCGTTGACCGCGCCGAAGCGGTTCTTGATGGCGCGCACCAGGCGGTAGCTGGAGTGGGTGTCGCCCTCGAAATACAGCACCGTGTCGACGATGTGCTCCAGCACGCGCGGCCCGGCCAGCGCGCCCTCCTTCGTCACATGCCCCACCAGCACGATGGCGCAGCCGCTGGCCTTGGCGGTGCGCGTCAGCTGCGCCGCGCATTCACGCACCTGGGCCACCGAGCCGGGGGCGCTGGTGAGCTGGTCGGAGTACAGCGTCTGGATGGAGTCGATGACGCAGAAGGCCGGCTCTTCCGTGGCCAGCGCGGCCTGGATCTTCTCCAGCTGGATCTCGGCCAGCACGCGCAGCTGCGTGCCGGCGAGACCGAGGCGGCGCGCCCGCAGCGCCACCTGCGCGCCGGATTCCTCGCCGGTGACGTACAGCACCTTGATCTGCCCGCTCAGCGACTCGGCCGCCTGCAAGAGCAGCGTGGACTTGCCGATGCCGGGGTCGCCGCCGATCAGCACCACGCCGCCTTCGACGATGCCGCCGCCCAGCACCCGGTCCAGCTCCGGCTGGCCGGTGGGCGTGCGCTCGACGTCGGCGGCCTCGATCTCGGACAGCATGGCCACCGGCTGCGACTTGGCCAGCGACTGGTAGCGGTGCTTGGGCGCACCGGTGGCCTCGGCCACCGTCTCTTCCAAGGTGTTCCATTCACCGCAGTGCGGGCACTTGCCCAGCCACTTGGGGCTGGTGCCGCCGCAGGCGGAACAGGTGTATTGGGTCTTGGGCTTGCTCATCGAGCCGGCGAATGTAGCCGCCCCCGGTCGACAAGCCCGTCGCCCGCTCCCCCGCGGAGGCGAGAGGCGGCTTGTGCGCCTCGGCCGGCCCGCGTACGCCGGCCGCGAGTTCAGGCGGGAGTGAAATTGCCGTGGAATCCCGGCGGCAGCGCGTACGGCAGCACCGCCTGCGCGATGGGCCCGTCGGCCACGCGGCGCGCGTCCAGCAGGTTCAGCAGCGTGGCCTGGCGGCGCGCGTCGAAGGTGGTGCCCAGCAGCCAGCAGTCCAGTTCGGCCTCGCGCCCAGGCTTGGGCACCATCACGTGCTCCTCGACCACCATGTGCTCGCCGTAGTCGAAGCGGTCGACGCGGCCGGTCTGCAGGTCTCGCAGCGCGATGCCGTGGAACAACGGTCCCTTGCCCGCCGGCTGCGGCTTCCATTCCGCGGCATTCAGGAGGTAGCGCGCGGCCAGGCCGGTGCGCCGCGGGTCGATGCGCGGGAACTCCACCGTGTCGCCCAGGCCTTCCACCGTCGCGCGGCCGCTGGCCATGTCCAGCAGCGCCAGCTGCGTGCTGGTGACGCGCTTCGGTCCCGGCCGCCCGGCCATCAGCGCCACCGCGCCGTCCACCAGCGACCGGTGGTCCGCCGCGCCGGCAAAGCTCAGCGCGATGCGCCCGTCCGCCCGCTCGAAGGCATTGCCGACGTGGAAGACCATCTGCGCCGGCAGTTCGAAGACGCGGCGCTGCGTGATGTCGTCCTTGCGCACCACCAGGATGCGCAGCGGCTCGTTCGGCTCGAAGAGATAGCCCTCCTGCACCGGCGCGCCGGCCAGGATGCGGTTCAGGCGCATCTTCACCGGCGGCAGCGGGACGACGATGAACTGACGCGTTATCGCCATGTCGTGCACCATGCCGCCCGGGTAGGGCGACTCACCGACCTGCGCCCGCACCAAGCGTCCGGCGGGGTCGATGTGCCAGGCCACGATGTGCTTGCCCGAGGTGCCGATGTTCCACAGGTGGCCGTCGGCCCCGACCTTGGGGTGGGCCGAGAACGGCACCTGCTCCAGGCCGTCCTTCCAGGTGATGGGCCCCTGCGTGGCCAGGTCGGCCGGGTCCAGCGCATAGGCCGATCCGCCTTCCCACATCGCCAGCAGCCGGCCGCCGTGTTCCAGCGCATTGGTGTTGGCGGTGTTGAAGCTGTCCGGCCCACGCGCCGGCGCATCGCCCGCCACGCCGCCACCGAAGGCGCTGTAGAGGAAGCGCCCCGCCTGCTGTTCCGCCTTCAGCTTCGCGGTGCGCACCAGGCGGCCGTGGTGGCTGACCCGGCCGCCGCCGATCGTGAACTGCTGGACCATGCCGTCGCCGTCGAACCAGTGCCGGTGGCGGCGGTCGCCACGCTCGAACAGCGCCGGGCCGTTGCGGTAGAAGCGGCCGCGCAGTTCCTGCGGCCAGCGGCCGTGCAGCGCCAGCGCGTCGCAGCGCAGGTCGCCGGTGGCATCGCTGACGCCCTTGAAGGCGCGCAGCCAGGGCCGGTCGGCGACGGCGGCGTCGAAGGCGGCGCCCTCCGGCTCGGCGGCATGCGCCGTCGCACCGAAGAGCGATGTGGTTCCCGTCGCGCCGAGGGCGCCCAGCGCGTGCAGCAGTTCGCGGCGATGCATGGTGTTTCCCTTGGCCGCTTACTTTGCGAGCTTGACGATCACCGGCTTGCCGTCCACCGGCACCTGCGTGGTCTCCCAGGTCGGCGCGCTGAAGGCCGACGGCTTGCCCGAGGCGCCCCAGGGCTCGCTGGGGATGCCGAAGGCGTTGCGGTCGAGCGCGCCGTTGCCGTTCAGGTCCTGGAACAGGCTGATGGCCACCACGCCGGTGCGCAGGCCGCAGAGCTGGA
The DNA here is from genome assembly GCA_966211865.1 of uncultured Aquabacterium sp. GTDB lineage: Bacteria > Pseudomonadota > Gammaproteobacteria > Burkholderiales > Burkholderiaceae_C > Pseudaquabacterium. Next base: position 473 of record CBIHPZ010000053.1, on the reverse strand, counting down.
AGCTGACGACGTCCGTCTCGGCCTTCACCTGCAGCGTGGCGGCGGGGGCCTTGCCGTAGTCGGCCGCGGCATCGAAGGCACGCACCATCAGGCTGCCCTCGCCGGCGCGCACGTTGTGCACCTCCACCGGGGTGCAGGTGGTCGGCGCCGGGGTCTGGGCCTGCGCGGCGGCGCCCACGAGGGCGATGCAGATGGCGATCAGGAGGCGGGTGGTGGGCAGCGTCATGGCACGGCTCGGTGAGTGGCAATGGCGCCACTCTAGGAACCGGCCCGCGCGGCCGACAGCGCCGGGCGACGAAGCGCCACGGCGCGGCGCGAAGCGCAGCAGCGGCGGCGCCAAGCGAGGCTGCGGGCGCCAAGCGCATGGGCCGGCGGTGCGACCGGGGGCGCCGCGGCCCCTCAGCGCCGCGTCAGGCGGCGCTGGTCGGCACCCGCAGCGCCAGCGCGCACATGATCTCGTAGCCGATGGTGCC
>CBIHPZ010000052.1:0-12202 GCA_966211865.1 uncultured Aquabacterium sp. | reverse complement strand
GGCGCGTTCGGCGCCACGCCCTTCAGCGCGACGCGGCCCTGGAACGTATCGACGTTGATGCCCGAGCTGCGCAGTTCGCTGTCCAGCGCGAACTGGCTCTGCACGGTGGCGCTGATCGAAGCGTCCTGCGCCGCATTGCCGGCGGAGCCCAGCTGCGCGATCTCGCGTTGGACACGGGCGCTGTCGGCCGTGTCGGTGCCGGCCAGCGCCACCGGGTCGTGCGTGATGGGCGCCGCGGCCGCATCCACGCGCGGCTCGCAGGCGGCCAGGCCCACGGCCGCGGCCAGCGCGACCGTCACGGTGAACCCGTAGAGCGAACGGGGCCGCGCGTCATGCCGCAGGTGGCGCGGCGCATGGACGGCGGCGATGGCAGGGTTCGTCTTCATGTGGTCCCCTTCAAGCGGCTCGGCGCCGCATCGATGCGTCCACGATAGGCCGCGACGGACGCCCACTCGATCAGCGCATGGCGCCTCGGCCTGTGGGAGACGGCCGACCGGCGTCGGCGCCGTCCTACCGCGGCCGAGGCCCCTGGGCACACCGCTGGCGCAGGACCCCCGCTTGCCGGTGAAGGGTGCGGCCGACGCCTCTGGCATGGCCCCCCTTCAACTTCCGGCGAGGCCATCATGAACAAAGCCATTGCGCTGCTTCCGTTGGGACTGCTGTCGTTCGCCTGCCATTCGGCCGATGCGGCCGTGCTCGGCGTGGCCGACATGCAGGACGGCGCGTCCATCGTCTTCCACGACGAATCCGGGCCCTGCAAAGGCGCGGCGAAGCTGGCGTCCTTCATCACCGCCAAGGGCGATTCCATCCCCGGCTGCTGGGTCAGCCGCCAGCAGCACATCGCCGTCGTGTTCTTCGACGGGGACGTGGGCGCCGTGCCGGTGGCCGCGCTGAAGCCGCCGAAGAACGTCTGACGCGCCCACAGCGCCATCAAGGCCACGCGCGCGGGGCAGCCCCTAGAATGCTGCGCCGCAACACCTTGCGCGGCGATCCGCGGGCCTGAGTGCCCGCCTCCGGCCCAGGCCGGTTCGCTGTCCCGCGCGTTCAAACCCTGATGGCCTGCCGGCGCCCACCCGTTCGCGGCGTTCGCGGGCCAGGAGCATCCCCATGGCCGACCCCGCGTCCTCTCCCTCGTTCTTCCAGCGCCTGGGCCTGGCATTCGGCGCTTTCTCCGCCGTGCTGGGCGACGCCGGCTTCGCCGCCCGCTTTGCCGCGCTGCGCAGCGGCGCGGCACAGACCCCGCCCGCCCCACCGCCGCCACCGCCTGCCGCCCCGGTGCCCGCGCCGGTCCCTGCGCCCGCCCCCGCATTGAAGACGCTCGACACCGACGCCGCGCTGCAATTGCTGGCCCTGCTGCAGCGCGAAGCCCGCCTCATCGACTTCACCCGTGAAAGCCTGGCCGGCTACGACGACGCGCAGATCGGCGCCGCCGCGCGCCTGGTGCACGAAGGCTGTGCCAAGGTGCTGCGCGAGCATTTCGACATCGTGCCGGTGCGCAGCGAAGCCGAAGGCAGCCGCGTGACGCTGCCCGCCGGCTTCGACGCCGCCGCCGTCCGCCTGACGGGCAATGTGAGCGGCAGCGCGCCCTTCACCGGCAGCCTGGCGCACCGCGGCTGGCGCGCGGCCGAAGTGAAGCTGCCGCGCCTGGCCGAAGGCCACGACGCCCGCGTGCTGGCCCCGGCGGAGGTGGAACTGTGAGCACCACGAACCCCACCCCGGCCCGCTACGCCATCGGCATCGACCTGGGCACCACGCACAGCGCGCTGTCCTATGTGGACCTGGCCGCCAGCGACGACGACCACCCCGCGCTGCAGGTGCTGCCCATCCCGCAGCTGACGGCCCCGGGCGCGGTCGAGAACCTGCCGCTGCTGCCCTCCTTCCTGTACCTGCCGCATGCCGACGAGCTGGCCCCCGGCGACCTGACCCTGCCCTGGGCCGAGGACCCGCAGGCCCCGCCCCAGCTGGTCGGCGAACTGGCCCGCCGCCGCGGCGCCACCACGCCGATCCGCCTGGTGTCCAGCGCGAAGAGCTGGCTGTGCCACCCCGGCATCGACCGCCGCGCCGCCGTGCTGCCCACCGACGCGCCGCCCGAGGTGGCCCGCGTCTCGCCGCTGCAAGCCTCCACCCGCTACCTGCAGCACCTGCGCGACGCCTGGAACACCGCGCACCCGGACGCTCCTTTTGCAAGTCAGGACGTGACGGTCACCATCCCGGCGTCCTTCGACCCCGCCGCGCGCGAGCTGACGCTGGAGGCCGCTCAACAAGCCGGTTATCCCGCGCTGACGCTGCTGGAGGAACCGCAGTCGGCGCTGTACAGCTGGATCGAATCGGCCGGCGGCGCCTGGCGCAAGCAGGTGAAGCCGGGCGACGTGATCCTGGTGGTGGACGTGGGCGGCGGCACCAGCGACTTCTCGCTGATCGCCGTGCTGGAGCGCGATGGCAGCCTGGAGCTGCACCGCGTGGCGGTGGGCGAGCACATCCTGCTGGGCGGCGACAACATGGACCTGGCGCTGGCCCACACCGTGGCGCGCAAGCTGGCCGCCGCGGGCACCAACCTGGACGCCTGGCAGCTGCGCGCACTCACGCACGCCTGCCGCGGCGCCAAGGAGCGCCTCCTGGCCGGCAGCGGCGCGCCGGCCGAGCCCATCGTCGTGCCCAGCCGCGGATCCAAGCTGATCGGCGGCGCCATCCGCACCGAGCTGACGCACGACGAGGTGGCCGCGGTGATCCTGGAAGGCTTCTTCCCCGCCGTCGCCGCGGATGCGCGCCCCGCCACCCGCGTGCGCGCCGGCCTGGCGCAGCTGGGCCTGCCCTACGCGCAGGACGCCGCGGTGACGCGCCACCTGGCCGCGTTCCTGGCGCGCCAGCACAACGCACTGGAATCCCTGGAAGGCTTCGCCGGCCCAGCCCCCGCGGGCGCCACCTTCCTGCACCCCACCGCGCTGCTCTTCAACGGCGGCGTGCTGAAGTCGCCGCTGCTGGCCGAACGCACGCTGGCCACGCTGAACGCCTGGCTGGCGGCCGAAGGCGGTGCGCCGGCGCGCCTGCTGGCCGGCGCCGACCTGGACCTGGCGGTGGCCCGCGGCGCCGCGTACTACGGTCGCGTCAAGCGGGGGCGCGGCGTGCGCATCCGCGGCGGCACCGCCTTCGCGTACTACATCGCGGTGGAATCGGCGATGCCCGCGGTGCCGGGCCTGGAGCCGCCGGTGCAGGCCCTGTGCATCGCGCCCTTCGGCATGGAAGAAGGCACCGACGCCCCGCTGCCCGCGCTGGAGCTGGGCCTGGTCGTCGGCGAGCCGGTGCGCTTCCGCTTCTTCGCCTCGTCGGTGCGGCGGCAGGACGTGGTGGGCACGCTGCTGGACTTCTGGTCGCCCGACGAGCTGCAGGAGCTGGACGCCATCAGCGCCACGCTGCCGCCCGAAGGACGCAGCCCCGGCGAGATGGTGCCGGTGCGCCTGCACGCCCGCGTCACCGAAGCCGGCACGCTGGAGCTGGAGGCCGTGCCCACCAGCGGCAGCGAGCGCTGGAAGGTGGAATTCGACGTGCGCGGCGAGCGCGACGCGCTGGCGGCCTGAGATGCCGACCCCAAGCTCACGTTGTTCGCTGCCCCCGATGGGCGCTGAGCCGGCTTGGGAACGGCCCGGCGCCGGCTGACCCCGGCGGGCCGCCGCGCCCGCCCCTGATCCATGGCCGCTTACTTTGTCGGTATTGACCTCGGCACGACGCACACCGTCGTGGCCTACGCCCCGGCCACGGGCCGGGGCGCGCAGGACATCCGCCTGTTCGAGATCGAGCAGCTGATCGCCCCCGGCGAGGTGGCGCCGCGGCCGCTGCTGCCGTCCCTGCGCTACCACCCGGCCGAAGGCGAGATCGCCCCCGGCGAGCTGGCCCTGCCCTGGGGCGCGTCACCCGAAGGCGCGATCATCGGCACCCTGGCCCGCCGCCTGGGCGCGCGCGTGCCGGGCCGGCTGGTGGCCAGCGCGAAGAGCTGGCTGTCGCATGCGCAGGTCGACCGCCTGGCGCCCATCCTGCCCTGGGGCGCGCCGGCCGACGTGCCCAAGGTGTCGCCGGTGGCCGCCAGCGCCGGCACGCTGGCCCACGTGCGCGCCGCCTGGAACCACCGCTTCCCGACGGCGCCGCTGGAAGCGCAGTCCATCGTGCTGACCGTGCCCGCGTCCTTCGACGATGCCGCGCGTGAACTCACGCTGCAGGCCGCGCGCGACGCCGGCCTGCCGCACCTGCGCCTGCTGGAAGAGCCGCAGGCCGCGCTGCAGGACTGGCTGTTCCGCCACCGCGATGAACTGGACACCGCCCTGTCCGGCGCGCGGCTGGTGCTGATCTGCGACGTGGGCGGCGGCACCACCGACCTGAGCCTGGTGCGGGTCGACCCAAGCACGGATGGTCCGCCACGCTTCGAACGCGTGGCGGTCGGCAGCCACCTGATGCTCGGCGGCGACAACATGGACCTGGCGCTGGCCCACCTCGTCGAACGCCGGCTGCCCGGCAGCGACGCGGCCAAGCCGCTGACGCCCGGCGAGCTGTCGCAACTGGTCGAGCAATGCCGGGCCGCGAAGGAACGCCTGCTGGCCGATGGCGCGCCGGACAGCGCGGCCGTCACGCTGCTGGGCGCCGGCTCGAAGCTCATCGGCGGCACGCGCGCCGCCAGCATCAGCCGCGACGAGGCCGAGCACCTGGTCCTCGACGGCTTCTTTCCCGCCGGCCCGGCGGACGACCTGCCGCGCCGCGCCCGCGCCGGCGCCGGCCTGGTCGCCTTCGGCCTGCCCTACGCCAGCGACCCCGCCATCACCCGCCACGTCGCCGCTTTCCTGAAGGAGCACGCCGAGGCTGGAGCGCCCGATGCGCTGCTGCTCAACGGCGGCGTCTTCCATGCCGCCGCCATCGCCCGCCGCCTGCAGGACACCTTGTCCGCCTGGCGCGGCGCACCGCTGCACCTGCTGCACAACGCCGACGCCGACACCGCCGTCGCCCGCGGCGCCGTGGCCCACGCGCTGGCGCGGCAAGGCGGGGCGCCGCGCATCGGCAGCAGCTCCGCGCGCAACTACGTGCTCATTCTTGAAGACGATGGCCGCGGCGCGCGCCGCGGCGTGTGCGTGCTGCCGCGCGGCAGCGAAGAGGGCCAGGCGGTGCCACTGTCGGACCGCGGCTTCGCGCAGACGAGCGGCGAGCCGGTGCGCTTCGACCTGATGGCCTCCACCAGCGGCAGCCGGCGCGCCGGCGAACTGGTCGACCTGGACACGCAGCCCCAGCTGACGCCGCTGCCGCCGCTGGCCACCGTGGTGCGCACCGACGACGCGGCGCGCCGCGACATCCCGGTGCACCTGAGCAGCCGCCTCACCGAACTCGGCACGCTGGACCTGGAGTGCACCGACGACCGCGACCCCACGCGATCCTGGAAGCTGCAGTTCCAGCTGCGCGGCGACGCCCCCACCGCGGCGGGCGGCATCCACCCGCGCTTCGGCGATGCGGTGGCCGCCATCGACCGCGTCTTCGGCGCGCGCGACCGCGCCGCCGATCCCAAGGCGGTGAAACAGCTGCGCCAGCAGCTGGAAGCCCTGCTGGGCCCGCGCGAACGCTGGGGCCTGGCCCTGCTGCGCCCGCTGTTCGACGAACTGCTGCGCCGCGCGCGCGGCCGCCGCCGCTCGGCCGACCACGAGCGCCTGTGGCTCAGCCTGGCCGGCTGGTGCCTGCGCCCGGGCTTCGGCGATGCGCTGGACGGCTGGCGCCTGGAGCAGCTGTGGCCCCTGTTCGAGCCCGGCGTGCAGCACGGGCGCGATGCGCAGGTCTGCGCCGAATGGTGGACGCTGTGGCGCCGCGTGGCCGGCGGCCTGGAAGACGAGGCGCAGCAGCGCCTGCTGCAGGACGTGGCCTTCAACCTGCGCGGCCACGAACTCGGCCCGGACGCGCAGCAGCACAAGTCCCCCACCCTGGTGAAGGGCCAGCCCGACGACATGGTGCGCCTGGCCGCTTCCCTGGAACGCGCCGCACCCGAGCACAAGGCCGAGATCGGCGACTGGCTGCTGGCGCAACTGGACCGCCAGCCGAGGCCGAAATCCGCGCCCGAACCAGGCCACGCCCTTTGGGCGCTAGGGCGCCTCGGCGCCCGCGTGCCCTTCCACGCCAGCGCCCACTGCGTGCTGCCGCCCGAGACGGCCGGGGAATGGATCACCGCGCTGCTGGGGCTGGACTGGAAACGCGCCGAAGGCGCTGCGGCCGCCGCCGCCAACATCGCGCGCCTGTCCGGCGACCGCGCACGCGACCTGCCGGCGGACACGCGCGAGGCCGTCGCCGCCCGGCTTCAAGCGCTGCATGCGCCCGCGGCGTGGGTGCAGCGCCTTCACGAGGTGGTGGAACTGGACGAGGCCGGCGAACGCAGCGTCTTCGGTGAATCGCTGCCGGCGGGCCTGAAGCTGCTCGGCGATGCGAGCCCGCGCACGCCGCCGCGGTAGTTGCAACTCGAAGCGCTGCGGCCGCTCGTTTCCAAGACAATCGCGCTCCTTCCGGAATCGAAGGGCCCGCCTCGGCGCCGCCTGCGAACGCCCATGCAGGACCCTGCAAGTCGCTACATCCAGCACATCGACGGGCTGCGCGCCCTCGCCGTGCTCGCCGTCATCGCCTATCACCTGAATGCCTCGTGGCTGCCCGGCGGTTTCACCGGCGTGGACGTGTTCTTCGTCATCTCGGGCTTCGTCGTCACCGCTTCGCTGGCCCCCCATGCCCACGAGAGCTGGGGGCGGTACATCGTCGGCTTCTATCACCGCCGCCTGACGCGCATCGTTCCGGCGCTGCTGGTCACGCTGACGCTCACCAGCGTCGCGTACCTGCTCCTCATCTCCCGTTCCTGGCTGAGCGGCCAGACGCAAAGCGTCGCCTCGTACGCGTTCATCGGCGGCAGCAATTGGGCCCTGGCCACCCAATCGGATGCCTACTTCGCGCCGCGCGCCGAGTTCAATCCATTCACCCACACCTGGTCGCTGGGCGTGGAGGAGCAGTTCTATCTGATCGCGCCGTGGCTCGTCTTCCTGGCGCTGCGGCCCGGCCGGCGGGCCACGGTCGGCCTGGCCTGCGGCGCGGTGCTGACGCTGGCCTCGCTGGTGATGTCGGGCCTGTGGACCAGCCAGCAACCGCTGCTGGCCTTCTACTCCGTGCTCAGCCGCTTCTGGGAACTGGCGGCGGGCGCCCTCTGGTACGTGTGGCTGTGGCAGCGCCCGTCGGTGCCGGCGGCGATGCAACGCCTGCAGGGCCTGCTGGCGCCGCTCGGGCTGGTGGTGCTGGCCGAGGTGCTGCTGCGCGCATCGCCCCAGGCATTCCCATTCCCGTGGGCATTGGGCGCGGTCATCAGCACCCTGATGTTGATCGGCCTGCCCGCGGGCCAGGGCAACGCCGTGGCGGCGGCCCTGGGAACCCGGCTGCTGGTGTGGATCGGACTGCGCTCCTATTCCCTCTACCTCTGGCATTGGCCCATCTTCACGCTGCTGCGCTGGACCTGGGGCCTCGACGATGCCTGGACCCGCGCCCTGGCCCTGGCGCTGACGCTGGCAGCCGCCCATGCGTCCTACCAGTGGGTTGAACAGCCCATTCGCCGCAGCAAAGGCTGGCAAGGGCTGCCGAAGTGGGCCACCAGCACGGTGCTGGCCGGGCTGTCCGCGGCCGGCGCGCTGGCCGCTTTCAACGCCTTCGAGCACCAGGGCCGGTGGTCGCAATCGACCGTGACGAAGAACGCCGACGACTGGTATGCCGATCACGTCGATCCGACCATCGCCACGTCGTCTCCCTGCGTCACCGGTCCGCACTACCGCACGATCGACCGCGTGCTGGTCATTGAACACCGCGCCTGCGCGCCGGACGCGCGCCGCCTGTTCGTGCTGGGCGACTCGCATGCCACGGGATACCTGCCCATGCTGCATCGCCTGGCGGTGGACGAGAACGTCTCGATCTCGGTCTACCAGGTGCCCGGCTGCCCCTTTCTTTCGCTGCGGGCGCCCATGGCCGAAGAGCGGCCGGCCTGCGTGGCAACGGCGCAGGCCTCGCTGGACGACCTGCTGGCGCAGGCCAGGCCCGGCGACGCCGTCTTCCTGCCCTCCTTGCGGCTGATGCGCTTCGTCGACCAATGGGGCCGCATGGATGAAGCCCAGGCGCTCGCTTCCAACCAGGGCCCGGCGGCTGCCAGCAATCGTGAACGCGCGCAACACGACGCCCGGCAGTGGCTGGCGCCGCTGGAGCAACGTGGCCTGTCCATCATCGTCGAAGCCCCGAAGCCGATCTTCCGGGCCCCGGCGTTCCGCTGCGTCGATGCCTGGACCCGCGTGAACCCGATCTGCGATCACGCCCTGGTCGAAGCGACGGCCGACGAACTCGCCTATCGCCGGCCCATGCTGGAAGCGGTGGAGCAGGTGGCCAGGCAAACCGCACAGGGCAGCATGTTCGACCCCCTGCCCGTGTTGTGCCCCGCGGAGAAGTGCAGCGCCACGGCCGCCAACGGCCGGCCGCTCTATTTCGATGCCGATCACTTGAGCCGTTATGGCAACGAGGTGGTCTACCCCGCGTTCCGGGCCCACTGGCGGGCGGCGGTGAATGCGGACCTGCCACCGGAGGCGCCAAGGACCGTCGCCACCCGCCCGCACCGGGCCGGGTGATCACGTCCGGCGAGTCGGACCGGCGGCGGTCGGCGGTCGGCGGTTGCGACACCCGCCGGGAGGCGTTTGCTTCGGACTGTTCGAAGCATGTCCCCGCGGCCACACTTCGGTGATGGACACGCAGGCCTTCGCCCGGCAATTCGGCCAGCTCTACCGCGAGCTGTACCGGCGCGCCGTCCGGCGCATCGACGACCCGCGCGACGCCCTGTCGGCCGAGACCACGGCGCTGCTGCTGCACCTGGCCCAGGGCGGCCCGATGACGCTTTCGGAGTTGTCACGGCACTTCGACCGCGCGCTGTCCACGCTCAGCGCCAAGGTGAGCGCGCTGGAAGACCAGGGCCTGCTGGCCCGCCAGCGCGACGAAGCGGATGCACGGCGAGCCCTGATCTGGCTCAGCCCCGCCGGCCGCGAGCAGCTGCTGCAGGCGCTCGAGGTGCTGGACACCGCACTGCTGGCCAGCGCCGCAGCGTCGATGCCGGCTCAGCAGCGCAGCGCCTTGCTGGCCGGATTGCAATCACTGATCGCGGCACTGCCGCACCACCCCGAAGGATCTCGAGATGACCCACCCGTGTGAAAGCTGCGGCATGCCGATCGACAACGGCACCTATTGCCGCTACTGCGTCGACGCCAACGGCCAATTGCAGGACTTCGACACCCGCTTCGAGCGCATGGTGCAGTGGGCCCAACGCGAAGACCAGCAGCTGACCCGCGACGAAGCCGAGCGCCGCACGCTGGCCTACATGGCACGCATGCCGGCCTGGGCACAGCACCCGCGCGTGCGGGATGCGGTCAAGGGGTGATTGGTAGGCCGTGCTGGGTTCGAACCAGCGACCAAAGGATTATGAGTCCTCTGCTCTAACCGACTGAGCTAACGGCCCGCTCGTGGAGGCGGCGATTCTAGGCGCGGCCCGGCAACCGTCACCGGGCGGTCACTCGCCGCTCACTTCGGCCCTGACAACGCGTTGCCCACCAGCCGCGCGGTGATGTCCACCAGCTGGATCATGCGGTCGTAGGCCATGCGCGTGGGCCCGATGACGCCCAGCGTGCCGACGATGCGGCCGTCCACCTCGTAGGGCGCCGAGACGACCGACAGCTCTTCGTAGGGGACCACGCCCGATTCGCCGCCGATGTAGATGCGCACGCCCTCGGCGCGGCTGGAGTTCTCGAGCAGGCGCATCAGCTCCGTCTTCTGCTCGAAGAGGTTGAACATCTTGCGCAGGGCGCCCAGATCGTTGCCGAAGTCCTGCACGCCCAGCAGGTTGCGTTCGCCGGAGACAACCACCTGCTCGCCTTCCTCGCCCAGCGGGTCCTGGCCGGTCTGCACCGCGGCCTTCATCAGCAGGGCGATCTCGTCGCGCAGGCTGTCGATCTCGGTGCGCAGGCGCTCGCGCACCTCGTCCATGCCCAGGCCGGCGTAGTGGCTGTTCAGCATGGCCGTGGCTTCGGCCAGTTCGGCCTGGCTGTAGTCGCGCGGCGTGAAGAGCACGCGGTTCTGCACGTCGCCGTCGGTCGACACCAGGATCACCAGCACCCGCTTCTCGCCCAGGCGCATGAATTCGATGTGGTGGAAGACGCCGGCGCGCTTGGGCGCCGTCACCACGCCGACGAAGTTGGACAGGCTCGACAGCATCTGCGCCGCCTGCGCGATCACCCGCTGGGGCTGGTCGGGCTGCAGGTGCTGGCGCACGCCGGCCATGTCCGGCGGCACGTGCTCCAGGTCGATCGGCCGCGCGGTCATCATCGTGTCGACGAAGAGCCGGTAGCCGCGCGGCGTGGGCACGCGGCCGGCCGAGGTGTGCGGGCTGGCGATGAGGCCCAGGTCTTCCAGGTCGGCCATCACGTTGCGGATGGTGGCCGGCGACAGCTCCAGTCCCGATGCGCGGGACAGGGTGCGCGAGCCCACCGGCTGGCCGTCGGCGATGTAGCGCTCGACCAGGGTTTTCAGCAGGGTGCGGGCACGTTCGTCCATGGGTTTTCGATTGTAAGGACCGACCCCCTCGGCCCTGGGTGCGCACCCTGGTGCGCCACAGGTGCTGTGGTGTAATCGTTCGCACCTCTTCCACTCCACCCCGCGCCCCGTGCGCACAGGGCCGACATGGGCCGACGTTTCCACCACGCCGCGCTGGTCGGCAAATACCAGGCCGACGGCATCCGGCCGCTGCTGGAGGAGATTGCGCAATTCCTGGTGCGCCAGGGCCTCGAGGTCTCGTTCGAGCAGCAGACCGCGCAGAACACCGGCGTCACCGACTACGACGCGCTGAACCCCGAGCAGATCGGCGCGCGCTGCGACCTGGCGGTGGTCGTCGGCGGCGACGGCACCATGCTCGGCTTCGCGCGCGAAGTGGCTCCCTTCGACCTGCCGCTGGTCGGCATCAACCAGGGGCGCCTGGGCTTCATCACCGACGTCACCATCGGCCAGTTCCGCGACGCGCTGGCGCCGATGATCGCCGGCGACTACGCCGAAGAACACCGCACGATGATCGAAGGCGACGTGTGGCGCGACAACGAGCGCATCTTCGAAGGCCTGTCGATGAACGACGTGGTCGTGAACCGCGGGCCCACGTCCGGCATGGTCGAGCTGCGCGTGGACATCGGCGACGAGTTCATCGCCAACATCCGGGCCGACGGCCTGATCCTCGCCTCACCCACCGGCTCCACCGCCTATTCGCTGTCCGCGGGCGGGCCGATCCTGCACCCGGGCATCGCCGGCTGGGTGCTGGTGCCCATTGCCTCGCACACCTTGTCCAACCGGCCCATCGTGCTGCCGGATGCGGGTGAGGTGCGCATCACCGTGGTCGCGGGCCGTGACGCGTCCGCCAACTTCGACATGCAGCGCCTGGCCAGCCTGCTGCATGGCGACCAGGTGCGCATGCGGCGCTCGGCGCACCGCGTGCGCTTCCTGCACCCGCGCGGCTGGAGCTACTACGCCACGCTGCGGCGCAAGCTGCGCTGGTACGAAGGGGTCGTGTAGATGCTGCGCCGCCTGACGCTGCGCGATTTCGTGATCGTGCGCGAGCTGGAGCTCGACTTCCACGCCGGCTTCTCGGTGCTGACGGGCGAGACGGGCGCCGGCAAGTCCATCCTGATCGACGCGCTGCAGCTGGCGCTGGGCAGCCGCGGCGATGCCGGCGTGGTTCGCGAAGGCGCGCCGCGCGCCGAGGTCAGCGCCGAGTTCGATGCGGTGCCCTCGCTGAAGCCCTGGCTCGACGAAGCCGGCTTCGAGGCGGACGACACGCTGCTGCTGCGCCGCACCATCGACGCCCAGGGCAAGAGCCGCGCGTGGATCAACGGCAGCCCGGCCACCGTCACGCAGCTGCGCGAGCTGGCCGATGCGCTGCTGGACATCCACGGCCAGCACGCCTGGCAGGGCCTCACCCGCCCCGCCGCCACGCGCGAGCTGCTGGACGGACAGGCCGGCATCGACACCCGCGCGCTGGCCGAGGCCTTTGCCGAACGCAAGGCCGCCGCCGAGGCGCTGGACCGCGCCCGCGAGCGCCGCGACGAGATCGAGCGCGAACGCGAGCGCCTGGCCTGGCAGATCGGCGAGC
>CBIHPZ010000051.1:0-12235 GCA_966211865.1 uncultured Aquabacterium sp. | reverse complement strand
TTCAGGCCGCCTGGCCGCCGTATTGCTTCTGCACCCAGTCGCGGTAGCCGCCGCTCTGCACGTCGGCCACCCAGTCGGCATGGTCCAGGTACCACTGCACCGTCTTGCGAATGCCGGTTTCGAAGGTCTCGGCGGGGCGCCAGCCCAGCTCGCGCTCCACCTTGCGGGCGTCGATGGCATAACGCCGATCGTGACCGGGGCGGTCGGTCACGTGCGTGATCAGCCGCGTGCGCGGGCCGGCGGGGTCGGGGCGCAGTTCGTCCAGCAGCGCGCAGATGGTCAGCACGATGTCGCGGTTGGTCTTCTCGTTCCAGCCGCCGATGTTGTAGACCTCGCCGACGCGGCCCTTGGCCAGCACGGTGCGGATGGCGCTGCAATGGTCGCCGACGTAGAGCCAGTCGCGCACCTGCAGGCCGTCGCCATAGATCGGCAGCGGCTTGCCCGCCAGGGCGTTGACGATCATCAGCGGGATCAGCTTCTCGGGGAAGTGGTAGGGCCCGTAGTTGTTGCTGCAGTTGGTGGTGGTGACCGGCAGGCCGTAGGTGTGGTGCCAGGCGCGCACCAGGTGGTCGCTGGCGGCCTTGCTGGCCGAGTACGGGCTGTTGGGCTCGTAGGTGTGCGACTCGGTGAAAGCGGGTGCATCCGGCGCCAGGCTGCCGTAGACCTCGTCGGTGGACACGTGGTGGAAGCGGAACGCGGCCTTGTCCTGGCCCTGCAGCGCGGCGTGGTGGGCGCGCGCGGCTTCCAGCAAGGTGAAGGTGCCCATCACGTTGGTGCGCATGAATTCGCCGGGGCCGTGGATGCTGCGGTCGACGTGGCTCTCGGCCGCGAAGTGCACGACGGCGCGCGGCTTGTGCGTGGCGAACAGGCGGTCGAGCAGGGCCCGGTCGCCGATGTCCCCCTTCACGAAGATGTGCCGTGCATCGCCGTCCAGCGCGGCCAGGTTCTTCAGGTTGCCGGCGTAGCTGAGCAGGTCGAGGTTGACGACGGGCTCGTGCTTCGTGGCCGGGTCGGCCAGCCAGTCGAGCACGAAGTTGCTGCCGATGAAGCCGGCGCCGCCGGTGACGAGGATGGTCATTGCTGCGGTCTCCGCTGGCCTTATTGGCGGCCGTAGGTGTCTTCGAAACGGACGATGTCGTCTTCGCCGAGGTAGCTGCCCGACTGCACCTCGATGATCTCGAGCGGCACCTTGCCGGGGTTGGCCAGGCGGTGCACCTCGCCCAGGGGGATGTAGGTGCTCTGGTTCTCGGTCAGCAGGATCACCTTGTCGCCATTGGTGACCTCGGCGGTGCCGGAGACGACGATCCAGTGCTCGGCGCGGTGGTGGTGCTTCTGCAGGCTGAGCGAGGCGCCCGGCTTGACCATGATGCGCTTGACCTGGAAGCGGGCGCCGGAGTCGATGCTGTCGTACCAGCCCCAGGGCCGGTGCACCTTGCGGTGCAGCGCGTGCTCGCCGCGCTGTTCACGGCCCAGGTGGGCCACGATCTGCTTGACCTCCTGGCTGCGCTCACGGTCGGCCACCAGCACCGCGTCGGCCGTCTCGACGATCACGATGTCCGTCAGGCCCACGGCACTGACCAGGCGGCTGGAGGCATGCACCAGCGTGTTCTGCGAGTCCTTGACGATGGCGTCGCCCACCTGCGCGTTGCCGGCCTCGTCCTTGGGCAGCACCTGCCACACCGCTTCCCAGGCGCCCAGGTCGTTCCAGCCGGCGTCCAGCGCCACCATGCGGATGTCGATGTCGCTGCCGGGGCAGCGCTCCATCACCGCGTAGTCGACCGATTCGCTGGGCACGGCGGCGAAGGCGGCCTTGTCGGGGCGCACGAACTGCGCGTCGGTGCTGCGGGCGTCGAAGGCGGCGCGGGTGGCGCTGGCGATGTCCGGGCGCCAGCGCTGCAGCGCGGCCAGCCAGGTGGAGGCCTTCAGCACGAACATGCCGGCGTTCCAGAAGTACTGGCCTTCGGCGAGGTAGCGCTGGGCGGTGTCCAGGTCGGGCTTCTCGACGAACTGGGCCACCCGCGGGGCGGCGCCCGTGTCCGCCACGCGGATGTAGCCGTAGCCGGTTTCCGGCCGGTCCGGCGTGATGCCGAGGATGGTGATGCCGCCCTGGGCCGCCAGCCGCACCGCCTGCTGCAGCGCCGCCACGAAGGCGGCTTCGTCGGTGACGGTCTGGTCGGCGGGCGTCACCACCAGCACCGGGTCTTCACCGTTGGCCTGGGCCTGCAGCGCGGCCAGGGTCAGCGCCGGCGCGGTGTTGCGGCCCACCGGTTCCAGCAGCAGCGCGGCGGGGTCGATGCGCAGCTCGCGCAGCTGGTCCAGCACCAGGAAGCGGTGTTCCTCGTTGCCGACCACCAACGGGCGGCCGACGCTGATGCCGTCGCCCCCCAGGGCCTGCAGCCGGGCGGCGGCTTGCTGGAACAGGCTGCGGTTGCCCGACAGCACGAGGAACTGCTTGGGGTAGCCGGCGCGCGACAGCGGCCACAGCCGCGTGCCCGAACCGCCCGCCATGATCACGGACTGGACGCTGATCGTCATTGGGTGGGTGCCGGCGCGGGTCGTGCCCGCGGCCAGCTCAGGAAACAAAACCTTGCGGATTGTGCAGCTGCCACCGCCAGCTGTCGGCGCACATGCGGGCCAGGTCGTGACGGGTTGACCAACCCAGCAGCTGGCGCGCCAGCGTGGGGTCGGCGTAGCACGCCGCCACGTCGCCCGGGCGGCGCGGCACCACCTGGTAGGGCACCTCGCGGCCGCTGGCCTCGGCGTAGGCCCTCACCACCTCCAGCACGCTGTGGCCGCGGCCGGTGCCCAGGTTCACGGTGAAGGAACCGGGCGCGTCCAGCAGGCGCCGCAGCGCGGCCACGTGGCCTTCGGCCAGGTCGCTCACGTGGATGTAGTCGCGCACGCCGGTGCCGTCGGGCGTGGGGTAGTCGTTGCCGTAGACGGACAGCACCGGCCGCCGGCCGATGGCCACCTGCGCGACGTAGGGCATCAGGTTGTTGGGCGTGCCGCGCGGGTCTTCGCCGATGCGGCCGCTTTCGTGCGCGCCCACGGGGTTGAAGTAGCGCAGGCAGGCGGTCTGCCACTGCGGGTCGGCGGCGCCGAGGTCGCGCAGGATGGTCTCGCCCATCAGCTTGGTCTGGCCGTAGGGGTTGGTGGCCGAGAGCGGCGCGTCTTCCGTGATGGGCAGGCGCTCGGGGTCGCCGTAGACGGTGGCGCTGGAGCTGAAGACGATGCGGCGGCAGTGGGCCGCCTGCATGGCCTGGCACAGCGCAACCAGGCCGCCGATGTTGTTGGCGTAGTAGGCCAGCGGATTCGTGGTCGATTCGCCGACGGCCTTGAAGGCCGCAAAGTGCACCACCGCATCGATCTGATAGCGCGTGAAGAGCGCGGCCAGCGCGGGGGCGTCCGTGACGCTGGCACGCTCGAACTGCACCGGCTTGCCGCCCAGTTCCCGCAGGCGGTTGAGCACCTCGGGCGAGCTGTTGGAGAAGTCGTCGAGGCCGACGACCTCGAAGCCCGCGGACTGCAGGGCGAGCCAGGTGTGGGAGGCGATGTAGCCGGCGGCGCCGGTGAGCAGGATGCGGGGCATGGATGGAGCGGTGGGTGGACGGCGGCCTGGGGCGGGCAGTCAGCCCGGGAACATCGTGAACTGGCCGTAGCAGCTCGCGCCGTTCGAACGATACGGCGAACTGCCGACGCCGCGCGCGCTGCGCCGTTCATGCGTCAGGTCGCAGCCGAACTGCAGCCCGCGTGAAGGCTGCCAGGTGGGGCCGATCTGCCACTGCGTCAGGCGGTCGCTGCCTTCCAGCGCGGGCCCGCCGCCCAGCTGCGTGACCAGCGAGCGCCGCACGTGCGAGGCGCTGATCTGCAGCTGCGTCTTGGCGGTGGCGAGGTACACCGCCTGCACCCGGGCGCTGGTGGTGGTGCGGCTGTAGTCGGCCAGGCCGACCTGGTCCATGCCGGCGATCTGGTAGTCGAGGAAGGCGAAGTCCTGGCCCGTGTCGCGCGCCGCCCGCGCGGACAGGCGGATCTTGCCGGTGGGCTGCCACAGCACGCCCAGCACCGCGCTGGGCCCCGAATAGTTGCGCGCGGTGAACTGGTCGTACTCGGTCTTGCCGTAGCTGAGGCGCCCGCTCACCACCGTGCCGTCGCCGGGCTCCCAGCGGCCGGTGAGGTCGATGTCGCGCCGCTCGTAGCGGTCGTCGAAGCGGGCGTAGCGGCCCTTCGTGAAGCGCAGCCCGGCACCGACGGTGGTGGCGGCGGCCGGGCGGTAGCGGCCGCCGATCGAGCCGGCCGTCTGCTTGTATTCGCGGTCGGCGTAGCGGGCGGCGGAGTAGTCGACCTGCCGGTGGTTGAGGTTGGCCTCGACCGTGGCGCGGGTGACCACGCCCAGGCGCACCGTGGCGTCGGCCACCTTCACCGTCTCGACGTTGCGCTCGGAGGCGACGTTGGTCTCCGACGGGTCGAAGCGGCGCAGGCTGCGGTTGGACGCCACCGACAGGTTGCCCGACAGGCGGTTCAGCGTTTCCCAGTCCAGCGCCAGGTTCAGGCCATGGCCGTCGTTGTCGAACTGGTCGTTGTCGCGGAAGCGGTTGTGCTGCAGCGTGGCGTTGCCGCGCAGGCGCTGGCGGCCGAAGCTGCGGTCCAGGCCGGCCAGCAGCGAGGTGGTGGAGATGACATCGGAGCGGCTGCGGGCCGACGCGGGCGTCGGGTAGGCCTCGGGCAGCCGGAACAGGTTGGAGTCTCGGGAGAAGGCCTGTGAGACGCCGAGGTAGTACGGCTCCGGCAGGCTGGCGGGGGTCTGGGCGCGCACGGGCAGGGCCGCGCACAACAACAAGGCAGCGGCGGCTGCGGTTCGGGACGTCATCGGATTCCTTCCTGGGGACGCAGGCACTGGCCGCCGGGCCGCCTGGGGCCCCGCGCGGCCAGCGCCTCAATACGCATTGCTGCGGTCGAAGAACGCCACCTTGACGGTGCGGGCGATGATCTGCAGGTCGAAGGCGATTGACCAGTTGCGCAGGTATTCCAGGTCGTACTCGACGCGCGACTGCATCTTGTCCACCGTGTCGGTCTCGCCCCGCTGGCCATTGACCTGGGCCCAGCCGGTGATGCCTGGCTTCACCTTGTGCCGCACCATGTAGGCCTTGATGAGCTGGCGGTACAGCTCGTTGTGCGCCACCGCGTGCGGCCGCGGCCCCACGATGCTCATGCGCCCCTGCAGCACGTTGAAGAACTGCGGCAGTTCGTCCAGCGAGGTGCGGCGCAGGAAGGCGCCGAAGGGCGTGATGCGGGGGTCGCCCTTGGTGGCCTGCTTGACCACCGGGCCGTTGTCCATCGCCCGCATCGAGCGGAACTTGTAGACGATGATCTCCTCGCCATCGAGCCCGTTGCGCCGCTGCTTGAAGATCGCCGGCCCGGGCGAGCTGAGCTTGACGCCGATCGCGATGGCCAGCAGCACCGGCGAGATCAGCACCAGGATGGCCGCCGACAGCACGATGTCGGACACCCGCTTCACCAGCATGTTGGTGCCGGTGAAGGGCGTTTCGCAGATGCCCACCACCGGCACGCCGTTGAGGTCCTGCAGCCGGCCCTGGATGATGCTGATGCCGAACACGTCCGGCACGAAGTAGATGGACGCGGTGGTGCCCTGGATGTCCTCGAGCAGCGAGATGATGCGCGGTTGCGAGCCCAGCGGCAGCGTGATGTAGACCTCGCGCACGCCGTGCTGACGGATATAAGGCGCGGCATCCTTCAGGCCGCCCAGGCGCTGGCCCATGGCTTCGCGCGGCACGCGTTCGTCGGCCCGGTCGTCGAAGTAGCCGACGAAGTCGATGCCCTGCTCACGCGCTTCCAGCAGCGCGTGCGCGGTCTTCAGCCCCAGCGCCCCGGCGCCGATGACCACGGCGGGGCGGCGGTTCTCCGGCTGCGCGGCCTGCCAGTGCAGGATGCGGCGGCCCAGCGCCACCGCCGCGAACTGCAGCAGCGGCGTCACCGCGGCCCAGAACAGCACGACGTTGAGGTCGTAGAGGCCCAGGCTGCGGGTGGCATAGCCGCACAGCGCCAGGATCACGAGCAGCGACACCCAGGAAGTGGCGATGTCGACGGCGGCGGTGAGCAGCGCGTCCTTGAAGCGGTTGCGGCCCGGGAAGGTGAGCGCGAAGACCATCAGGCACAGGGCCAGGTCGGTACGCAGCACCGGTTCGTCGTACCAGTTCAGGGCCAGCAGGTAAACGGTGACGGTGAGCGCGGGCTCGAGGAAGGCCGCGATCAGCGCGGTCACGGACTGCGGCGCGCTGTAGAAATTTCGATTGTGGTGATTCGCCAGCATGGACAGGAAAGATCGGCGGCTGGGGGCCGGCGGGGCGCGAGCAGCCAGCGTGCCCGGGCGCGGAGCGGCGGATTCTGATTCAGCAGCGGGCGCTGATCGACCTCCCGACACCATGAGTTACGAACCCGGCGCTGCCTACAATGCGCCGGATGATCCGCACCCAGTCCGTTTCAGTCACCGCCCCTGGGGCACGCCGCGTGCCTCCATGCCGGCCGGGCCCGTCGCGATGATGGAAGCGCTGCGTGCCTTGCTGGCCCCCGCCGTGATGGAGCGGCTGGTGCTGTTGGTGAACCATGTGGTGGCCGCCGAGCCGGTGGCTGTCGATCACCTGCGGCCACATGCTGGCCGCCTGCTTCGCGTGGAATTCAACGGCTGGCCGCGTGCATTGCCCGCGCTGCCGGTGATGGCCTTCCGCATCACGCCCGCCGGCCTCGTCGAATGGTGCGCCGATGCGCTGGCGGAGGCCGATCTGCGGCTCATGGTGGACGCGTCCAACCCCGCGGCGCTGGCCCTGCAGGCCCTGGCCGGGCAGCAGCCGGCGATGGCCATCGAGGGCGACGTGCAGTTCGCCGCCGACGTCGACTGGCTGACCAAGAACCTGCGCTGGGACCCCGCGGCCGACCTCGAGCCGCTGCTGGGCCCGGCGCTCGCGCATGAGATCACGCGCTTCGGCTCGATGCTGGTGCGCGGCCTGCGCCAGGCCATGCAGGGCGCCGGCGTGGCGGCTGCCGGGGCGGGTGCGGTGTTCCGCGGCGCGGGCGAACTCGCGCAGCGCATGCGCACGCGCTGACGCGCGCATCGCCGCCGGCTCCAGCGCCGCCTGCCCGACGCTCCCATGGGACATTTCGCGCGCCTGATCTTCATTGCCTTCACCGTCCTGCGCTTCGGCCTGGACGAGGTGGCGTTGTCCGGCTTCCGCCAGCGCTGGGTGCGCACCATGGTGCGGGTGGCCACGCTGGGCCGCCGGCTGGAGGCGCCGCGCGGTGAACGCCTGCGCCGCGCGCTGGAGAGGCTGGGGCCGATCTTCGTCAAGTTCGGCCAGGTGCTCAGCACGCGGCGCGACCTGCTGCCGCTGGATGTCGCCGATGAACTGGCGCTGCTGCAGGACCGCGTGCCGCCATTCCCGGGCACGCAGGCGGTGGCGCTGATCGAGCAGGCCTTCAAGCGCCGCATCGGCGACATCTTCAGCCACTTCGACACCGAGCCGGTCGCCAGCGCCTCGATCGCGCAGGTGCACTTCGCCACGCTGAAGAACGGGCGCGAGGTGGCGGTGAAGGTGCTGCGGCCGGGGATGTTGGGCGTTATCGACCACGACCTGCAGCTGATGCACACGCTGGCGGGCCTGGTTGAACGCCTGTGGACCGACGGCAAGCGCCTGAAGCCGCGCGAGGTGGTGGCCGAGTTCGACATGTACCTGCATGACGAGCTGGACCTGGTGCGCGAGGCCGCCAATGCCGCCCAGCTGCGCCGCAACATGCAGGGCCTGGGGCTGGTGATGGTGCCCGAGATGCTGTGGGACTACGTGACGCCCACGGTGATGGTGATGGAGCGCATGAACGGCGTGCCCATCAGCCAGGTGCCGCGGCTGCGCGAAGCCGGCGTGGACATCCGCAAGCTGGCGCGCGACGGCGTCACCATCTTCTTCACCCAGGTCTTCCGCGACGGCTTCTTCCACGCCGACATGCACCCGGGGAACATCCAGGTCAGCATCGCGCCGGAGACCTTCGGCCGCTACATCGCGCTCGACTTCGGGATCATCGGCACGCTGACCGAGTGGGACAAGGAATACCTGGCGCAGAACTTCCTGGCCTTCTTCCGCCGCGACTACAAGCGCGTGGCCGAGCTGCACATCGAGAGCGGCTGGGTGCCGCCGGGCACGCGGGTGGATGCGCTGGAAAGCGCCATCCGCGCGGTGTGCGAGCCGCACTTCGACCGGCCGCTGAAGGACATCTCCCTGGGCGCGGTGCTGATGCGCCTGTTCCAGACCTCGCGCCGCTTCAACGTCGAGATCCAGCCGCAGCTGGTGCTGCTGCAGAAGACGCTCTTGAACATCGAGGGCCTGGGCCGCCAGCTGGATCCCGAGCTGGACCTGTGGAGCACCGCCAAGCCCTTCCTGGAGCGCTGGATGAACGAGCAGCTGGGCCCGGCCGGCTTCATCGAGCGCCTGAAGAACGAGGCGCCGCGGTATGCCCAGCTGCTGCCCGAGCTGCCGCGGCTGGTGCACCAGGCGCTGCTGCGCCACCAGGCGCCCGAAGGGCCGCCGGTGCAGGCCCTGCTGGAGCTGCAGCGCGCCAATGGCCGCCTGCGCGGGCTGCTCGCGGGGCTGCTCGGCTTCCTGCTCGGCATCGCGGCCGCCGGCACGGCGGTATTCGTCTCGCTGCGCTGAGGCGTGGTGGCGCCACGCGGCGCTGGGGATAATGCGCGCCGGCCGGGTTGCGCGATGGACGCGCCCGCGGCTGGCCTGCGCACCGTCCGCACCGATCCACGACCCTCGCCGTCCTTCGATCAAGCATGAACACCACCCTGATCGTCTTCGTCGTGCTCTACCTGCTCGGCACCCTGGGCCTCGGCGTCTGGGCCGGCACCCGCATCAAGAACACGGCCGACTTCGCGATCGCGGGCCGCAGCCTGCCGCTGGTGATGGTGGTGACCACCACCTTCGCCACCTGGTTCGGTGCCGAGACGGTGATGGGCATTCCCGCCAAGTTCGTGCAGGGCGGCCTGAACGCCATCGTCGAAGACCCCTTCGGCGCCGGCACCTGCCTGATCCTGGTCGGCCTGTTCTTCGCGATGCGGCTGTACAAGCAGAACCTGCTGACCATCGGCGACTTCTACCGCCAGCGCTACGGCAAGGGCGTGGAGGTGTTCTGCTCGGCCGCCATCATCCTCAGCTACCTGGGCTGGGTGGCGGCGCAGATCACCGCGCTGGGCCTGGTGTTCTCGGTGCTGACCAACGGCGCGATGTCCGAGACCACCGGCATGATCGTCGGCACGCTGGCGGTGCTGATCTACGTGGTGGTCGGCGGCTTCCTCGCCGTGGCCTGGACCGACTTCATCCAGATGATCGTGCTGGTGATCGGCCTGTCGGTGATCGCCATCTTCGCCAGCGACCTCGCCGGTGGCGCCGACAAGGTGTTCGCGCTGGCCACGCAGAAGGACCTGTGGAAGTTCTTCCCCGAACCCAGCTTCAAGGAAGTCGCCTTCTTCATCGGCGCCGGCCTGACCATGATGCTGGGCAGCATCCCGCAGCAGGACGTGTTCCAGCGCGTCATGTCCGCCAAGGACGCTGCGACCGCCCGCAACGGCGCCGTCATCGGTGGCATCAGCTACATCCTCTTCGCCTTCGTGCCGATGTTCGTGGTGGCCTGCGCCGTGGTGGTGATGGGCCAGCAGGCGCTGGACCTGGCCAAGGACGACTACCAGAAGCTGCTGCCCACCTTCGTGCTGACGAAGATGCCGCTGCTGATGCAGATCCTCTTCTTCGGCGCGCTGCTGTCGGCCATCAAGAGCACCTCTTCCGCCACGCTGCTGGCGCCGTCCACCAGCTTCGTCGAGAACATCCTGAAGAACCTGCGGCCGCACATGAACGACCGCCAGCAGCTCTTCGCGATGCGCTGGACCATCGCCGTCTTCGCGGCGCTGGTGCTGGCCTACGCCATCGCGATGAAGGGCACGCCGATCTACGACCTGGTGTCGGCGGCCTACCAGGTCACGCTGGTCGGTGCGTTCGTGCCGCTGGTGTTCGGCGTGTACTGGAAGCGCGCGACCACGCAGGGGGCGATCTTCTCCATCGCTGCCGGCGTCGGCACCTGGATCGTGTTCTTCCCGCAGATCAGCACGCTGGGCGAGGCCTTCCCGGGGCAGCTGGCCGGCCTCATAGCGGCGCTGGCCGGCATGGTGGTCGGCTCGCTGGCGCCGCAGGTGCTGCAGAACCGCCACGAGCCCAAGCACCACGTCACCGGCCTCAGCGCCTGACGCGGCGGTCCACAGGTCGCAGCGCGGGTGCGGCGACCGAGAGCTTTTGCTCGCCCGCCCCGCTTGCGTTCACGCGTTTCGGCCCCACCTGACGCGCGCCAGCCGGTCATGCCGCTGGTCGCCCCTATAATTTTCTGTTTTGCGTCAAGGGTTTAGCCATGCCGATCTACGCCTACCGCTGCTCCGCCTGTGGCCACGCGAAGGACGTGCTGCAAAAGCTCAGCGATCCCGTGCTCAGCACCTGTCCCGCCTGTGGCGCCGAGACCTTTTCCAAGCAACTGACCGCGGCCGGTTTCCAGCTCAAGGGCTCCGGCTGGTACGTCACCGATTTCCGCAACGGCAGTTCGTCGGCACCCGCGCCGGCCGCCGCCGCGCCGGCGGAAGCACCCAAATCCGATGCTGCGGCCGCGCCGGCCGCAGCCCCCGCACCCGCCCCGGCGGCAGCATCGTCGTCTGGCGGCGGCGCTTGCGGCGGCTCCTGCGCCTGCCACTGAAGGACTCAAGGCGGCCTGCCAGGCCTGACCCCGAAAGAGCCTCTTGAAGAAATACCTGATCGCCGGCCTGCTGGTCTGGTTGCCGCTGGCCATCACGCTGTGGGTCCTGATGTGGCTCTACAGCTCGATGGACGGCATGTTCCTGTGGCTGCTGTCGGGCCTGCAGCGCGCCGTGCCCAGCGTGGTGTCCAACGCGCTGGAAAGCCTGCGCGGCATTCCCTTCCTGGGCGTGTTCGTGATGGTGGGCCTGCTGCTGGCCACCGGCATCTTCGCCACCAACATCTTCGGCCAGTGGTGGCTGCGGCAGTGGGACCGCATGCTGGGCCGCATCCCGATCGTCAAGTCGATCTACAGCTCGGTCAAGCAGGTTTCCGACACGCTGTTCTCCAGCGACGGCAATGCCTTCCGCGAAGCGGTGCTGGTGCAGTACCCGCACCAGGGCTCCTGGACCATCGCCTTCGTCACCGGCCGGCCCGGTGGCGAGGTGGCCGGTCACCTGAGCGGCGAGCACGTGAGCCTGTACGTGCCGACCACCCCGAACCCGACCTCCGGCTTCTTCCTGATGATGCCGCGGGAGAACGTGCGCCCGCTGCACATGACGGTCGACGAGGCGCTGAAGTACATCATCTCGATGGGCGTGGTGGCCCCGCCGCCGCCCGTGCCGCCCGCCAATCCGGCCCGGTTGCCGGAGGGGGCCGACCCCAATCGGGTGGGTTGAACGCCGAGGCGGGCGTTCAACCCGGAGGGCTCCTAAGCCCCGTCGCCACCCGAATCCTTCTTGCCTTGCGGCGTGCCGCCATCTCGTGCGATGGAGCCGCTGCTGTCACCGAATCACCGGAGTCCGAAAACCATGAGAACCACCTACTGCGGCCTGGTCAGCGAAGCGCTGATGGGCCAGACCGTCACGCTGATGGGCTGGGCGCACCGTCGCCGCGACCATGGCGGCGTCATCTTCATCGAGTTGCGCGACCGCGAAGGCCTGGTGCAGGTCGTCTGCGATCCGGACCGGCCTGACATGTTCAAGATCGCCGAGAGCGTGCGCAACGAGTTCTGCCTGAAGATCATCGGCCTCGTGCGTGCGCGGCCGGAAGACAAGCAGAACGCCAACATTGCCAGCGGCAAGGTCGAGGTGCTCTGCCACCAGATCGAGGTGCTGAACCCCTCCGTCACGCCGCCGTTCCAGCTCGACGACGAGAACCTGAGCGAGACCGTGCGCCTGACGCACCGCGTGCTGGACCTGCGCCGGCCGCAGATGCAGAAGAACCTGATGATGCGCTACAAGGTGGCGATCGAGGTGCGCAAGTTCCTCGACGAGCAGGGCTTCATCGACATCGAGACGCCGATGCTCACCAAGAGCACGCCCGAAGGCGCGCGCGACTACCTGGTGCCCAGCCGCGTGCACGACGGCATGTTCTTCGCGCTGCCGCAGTCGCCGCAG
>CBIHPZ010000050.1:0-12326 GCA_966211865.1 uncultured Aquabacterium sp. | reverse complement strand
GTCAGATGTCGCGGTTGCGCGGCGCCACCGACATCGTGGCCCGCGCGCCGCGCGCGATGCGCGACCGGGCGGTGAGCGCCGGTGCCGGCTTGGCGCGGTACATCGACTGGTCGGCGCGCAGCACCACGGATTCGGCCGTGTCGTTGGGCAGGGCCTGCGCCAGCCCGATGCTGACCGACACCCGCAGCCCCGGCGCGACCGATTCCCAGTCGAAGTCGGCCACGGCTTCCTGGATGCGCTCGCACACCGGGCGGGCCAGCGACTCGGTGGTGTCGTTGAACAGCAGCACGAACTCGTCGCCGGCCCAGCGCACCGGCATGTCCTGCTCGCGCACCTCGGCCAGCATGATGGCGGCGATGGTCTTCAGCACCCGGTCGCCCACCAGGTGGGTGAAGCGGTCGTTGACCGTCTTGAACTTGTTCACGTCCACCATCGCCACCGTCAGCGCACGGCCCGCGCCCAGCGTGGCGGGCAGCTTCTGCGCCAGCACGTTCTCGAAATGGCGGCGGTTGGCGATGCCGGTCAGCGCGTCCTCCAGCGACCAGCGCTCGAACTGGCGCGAGGCCTGCAGCGCCTGCTGCAGGTGGCGCTCGCTCTGGCGCGCACCGAGCTGCCAGGACACCAGCGATTCGCGGCTGCTCATGCCGTCGGCCACCACGCGGCGCTCGCGCTGGCGCAGGGCGCGGTGCTCGGCCAGTGCTTCGGCATGCTTGCCCTGCAGCTCGAACACCTGTGCCAGCAGCAGCTGCGCGCGGCAGGCCAGCTGCTCGTGCTCCACGGCCAGGGCCATTTCCTTCATCTCGGTCAGCTCGCGCTGGGCAGCGGCCCAGTCGCCGCGCTTCCAGCTCAGCTCGGCCACGCACCAGCGCACGAAGCAGTCCAGCCAGGTCATGCCGCCGGACAGCGTGCGCGTGGCCGATTCGATGGCCAGCGTCGCGGCGTCGTAGCGGCCCTGCCAGGCCGCCAGCAGCGCGGTGGAGGCCAGCGAGATCACCCGCGCCATCGACCGCATGCCCGGCAAGGTGGTCAGGCCCGCGCCTTCCTTCTCCAGCTGCCAGCATTCCTGCAGCAGCTCTTCCATGTGGTCCAGGCTGCCCATGCGGCCGGTCTGGTAGCGCTCGTCCAGCAGGCGCGAGGCCTCGACGAACACCTGGTTCAGCCGCGGCTGATAGACGCTGACCGGCGGCACGCAGCGCCGCGCGCGGTCCACCGCCCGTTCCAGCGACGCGGCGCCGCGCACGTGGTCGCCGCTCCAGGAGAAGGCCAGTCCCAGGCAGTTGTGCGCCAGCACCGCTTGCGGATTGGGCGGCCGTTCGGGCTCCGGCGCGTCGCCGTCGGCCGGGCCGCGCAGCGTGGTGCTGTCGCACAGGCGCACGCTGAGCAGTGCGGCTTCGACCGCCTCTTCGTTGCGGCCCAGCAGCATGCTGACGTGGGTCAGGGTGATCAGCGCGCCGGCTTCGCCCTGCGCATCGCCCAGGTGCTCGAAGATCTGCGCCGCCCGCCGCGCGGTGGTGCTGGCGCGGCGCAGGCGGGAGCCGATGCGGTCGCAGTGCGCGAGGCAGGCCAGCGCCTGGGCCTCGAGCCGAAGGTCGCCGCGCGCGCCATCCACCGCGGCCTGGGCGTGTTCACGCGCTTCCTGCAGGCGGCCCGCTTCCAGTGCGGCATTCGCAGCGGCAAGTGCCGCTTCCGGCTTCTGCATCCGAGACCTCGAAAGGCTCCGTGTTCCCGCGCACCAGCGCCCTATAACCCGCGGCGGATGATATCGGCAAGGAAATACCAGGCTTGCCGGGCCCATGGGCTTCCCCTACCCTGCGCCGCACCTTTTTTCACAGGGAGGACCCGGATGCTTCACCAGTACAGCCGCAAGCACCAGCGTGACCGCGCTCTCTTCGAACGTTGGGACCGCCTCGACGACAAGCTGTTCGAACGCGCCCCGCGCGACAGGCTGAAGGAGGCGCAGGCGGGACTGCAGGGCTGGATCGTGCTGCCCGGCGACCCCGACTACGACAAGGACCGCCAGCTCTTCAACCCGGCCTTCAATCCCTACCCCGTCTGCATCATCTACTGCGTGGCCGAGGCCGACGTGGCGGTGGCGCTGAAGCTGGCGCAGGACCTGGTGCTGCCCTTCACCGTGCGTTCGGGCGGCCACTGCACCGCCGGCTTCTCGGCCGGCTACGGCGCGCTGATCGACGTCAGCAACCTCAACGACGTCACGATCGACACGGCGAGCCAGATTGCCACGGTGGGCACCGGCTGCCCGTTCAGCAAGCTGGACAGCGCGCTGGCCGCTTCCGGCCTGCACGTGCCGGGCGGCGAATGCTCGGACGTCTGCGTGGGCGGCTACATGCAGGGCGGCGGCTACGGCTTCACGTCGGTCACCTTCGGCATGAACTGCGACAACGTGATCGACCTGCGGGTGATGCTGGCCAACGGCCAGGTGGTGACCGCCAGCGAGACGGTCAACAGCGACCTGTGGTGGGCCATGCGCGGCGGCACGGGCGGCAACTTCGGCGTGCTGCTCTCGGTGCGCTACCAATTGCGCCCGTTGGGTGACTGCTTCGGCTGGGCGCTGATCTGGCCGCTGCAGACCGACACCGACTTCAGCAACGCCACCAACGCGCTGATGACGCTGCAATCGCAGTACATGCTGCAGAACCTGCCGGCGGCGCTGAACATCCAGGTCTCGCTGTGCTACCAGCCCGGCGTGGTGGCCGGCCTGCCCGTCACGCAGCAGTACCCGTACCTGATGGTGCGCGGGCTGTACGTCGGCACGCAGGCCGACGGCCAGGCCGCCATCCAGGCCCTGTGCGACCTGCCCGGCGCGATCACGCAGTGGACCAAGATGGACACGTTCTACAACCTCAACTACGAGCTGCTGAACGTGCCCTACGGCATGCCCTGCCTGGCGCCGGACGCGCCGATGCCCTGCGAGGACAAGGCCTCGCGCTACGTCACCACCCTCTCGGTCACGCCGGACCGCTGGCTGGCGCTGCTGAAGCAGTTCACCATGGCGCCGAACTGGATCACCTACTTCTACATGGAGTTCTACGGCGGCGCGATCAACGCCTACCCGCCCTACCCGGCCAAGAGCAATGCCTTCGTGCACCGCCAGCCGGCCTACAACGCGGTGCTGGACGTGTTCTGGTACACCGACGCCGAGAAGGCGGTGTCCGAGGCCTACCTGAAGGAATGGATGGCGCTGATGGACCCGATCTGGAACGGCGAGATCTACCAGAACTACCCGCGCCGCGACGAGCCCAACTACGCCCAGGCCTACTGGGCCGACGCGCAGGCGGGCCTCTATGCGGTGAAGTGCAAGTACGACCCGACGCATGCCTTCACCTTCCAGCAGGAGGTGCCGCCGCTGATGCCGCCGGGCCATGGCATCGGGCCGGTCATCATCCTGCCGGACTGGCTGCAGCAGGCGCTGGAGCAGCCCATCAGCTACGGCGCCGAGCCCGGCATGGCGGCCGCGCTGCAGGCCACGCGGCGGCTGAGCCCGCGTCCGCTCTAGCGTCTGAAGTACGCGGCCGCGGCGCGCGGCACACCGGTGCGCCGCGGCGCTCGTGCACCCATCGCGCGCCGGGGCATGGGCGCGGCCGGCAGCGCTGCGCTCGCCGTGCCACCACAATCCGCGGCTCTCACGAATCGCGGGGAACGCATCCATGAAAGTCTGCATCGTCGGCGCCGGCGCGATCGGCGGCTTCATCGGCACGCGGCTGGCGGCGGCCGGCCGGGCCGAGGTCAGCGCCATCGCCCGCGGCGCCACCTTGGCCGCGTTGCGCCAGCACGGCTGGCGCCTGAACACGGCCGAGGGCCTGGTGCAAGCCCCGGCCCGCGCCGCCGAACAGGCCGCCGAACTGGGTGTGCAGGACCTGGTGGTGATCGCCGTGAAGGGCCCGGCGCTGGGTGAGGTGGCGCAGTCCATCCAGCCGCTGCTGGGGCCACGGACCATCGTGCTGCCGGCGATGAACGGCGTGCCCTGGTGGTTCTGCCTCGGGCTGGCGGATTTTCCCGGCGGGCCGCTGTCCAGCGTGGACCCTGGCGGCCGCATCGCCGCGGCCATTCCGTTCGACAGCGTGCTGGGCTGCGTGGTGCACGCCAGCACGTCCACGCCCGAGCCGGGCCTGGTGCAGCACCGCATGGGCCGCGGGCTGATCGTGGGCGAGCCGCGCGGCGGCCGGTCGGAGCGCGCGCAGCGCGTGGTGGACCTGCTGGCGCACGCCGGCTTCGAGGCCACGCACGCGTCGAATGTGCGTTATGAGGTCTGGTACAAGCTGTGGGGCAACCTCACCACCAACCCCATCACCGCCATCACCGGCGCCACGGCCGACCTGGTGCTGGCCGATCCGCAGGTGCGCCGCTTCGGCTGCGACGCGATGCTGGAAGCGGGCGCGGTGGGCGCGCGCATCGGCTGCGCGATTGAGCAGACGCCGGAGGAACGGCACCAGATCACCGCCAAGCTCGGCGCCTTCAAGACCTCGATGCTGCAGGACGTGGAGGCCGGCCGGCCGATCGAGCTGGACGCCATCGTCACCGCCGTGCACGAGATCGGCCTGCGCGTGGGCGTGCCCACGCCCAACATCGACGCGCTGCTGGGCCTGACGCGGCTCTTTGCGCGCGTGCACGGGCTGTACCCGCGCGCGGCGGCCTGAACGGCGGCGTCAACCCGGCGCGGTGTCGGACCCCGGGGGCGGCGTGAGCGAGCGCGCCGCCGTCTGCAGGCAAGACAGGAAGCAGGTGCCCAGCGGCGTGGGCCGGAACGACCTGCGCATCACCACGCCCATCTGCACCCGGGCCAGCGGCGCCTGCAGCCCGACGGGTTGCAGGCCGAAGGGCGCCAGCCGCGCGGCCAGCGGGCGCGAGGCAGCGCCCAGCAGGTCGGTGGAGGACACCAGGCCCAGCATCACCGCAAAGGACGCGTAGCGCACCACGCGGCGCGGTGGCGCCAGGCCGGCGCGCGCAAAGGCGGTGGCCACCACGGACGCGGACTGGCCCTCCGGCGACAGCGGCTGCAGCCATTCCGCATCGGCCAGCTCTTCCAGGCGCCGGGCATTCGCCAGCGGGTGGCCGGTGCGCGCCATCGCCACGAACTCGGTCTCCAGCAGCGGGATGCTGCGCAGGTCGTCGTCCAGCATGTCGGGCAGCACGTGGGTGGCGGCGAAGTCCAGCTGGCCGTCGCGCAGCGCGGCCATGGCCTGCGGGAACTTGGTTTCCATCACCGACAGCTCGGCATGGGGCGCCGCCTGGCGGAACTGCTGCACCGCCTGCGGCAGCAAGGTCAGCGCAATGGACGAGGTGGTGCCGAAGACCAGCCGGCCGCGCAGTTCGCCCTGCAGCTGCTCGATTTCCTCGCGGGCGCGGCGCGCGTCTTCCAGCAGCTGGCTGGCGCGCACCTGCAGCGCCCGGCCGTAGTCGGTCAGCGCCACGCCGGCCACGCTGCGGTTCAGCAGCACGGCGCCCAGGTCGGCTTCCAGCTCCTGGATGCTGCGGGTCACCGCGGGCTGCGTCAGCGACAGCTTGCGCGCCGCGGCCCGCAGGCTGCGCTCCCGCGCGACGGTGACGAACACCTGGAGTTGCTGCAGCTTCATGGGCGGGGTGATCAGCTGGGCTGATCGTTTCCAAGGCCTCGACATCTTTTCAGCATCAGGCCGCCTTCCTACAGTGCACGCCACTCCCCCCGTAACTTATTCCGCAAGGAACGCCCCATGCCGATCCGGACCCGCCATTGCGTTGCGCTTCTCACCCTGCTGGCCTGCGCCGCCGCCCCGCTTCGGGCGCAGCCGCTGCAGGCGCAACCCGTGGCCAGCGTGCAGGCGCTGGCCGAAGGCGAGAAGGCGCCGCTGCTGGAGACGCTGCGGGACCTGGTGAACATCGAGTCCGGCAGCAAGGACGCCGAGGGCCTGGCCCGGCTGGCCGAGCTGATCCGCGGCCGCCTGGCGGCGCTGGGCGGCCAGGTGCGGCTGCTGCAGTCCGACGAGGTCTACCGCATGGACGACACGCCCGAGAAACCCGGCGCCATGGTGCATGCCGAGTTCAAGGGCCAGGGCAGCCGGAAGATCATGCTGATCGCCCACATGGACACGGTGTACCTGCGCGGCATGCTGAAGGACCAGCCCTTCCGCATCGAAGGCGACCGGGCCTACGGCCTGGCGATCCTGGACGACAAGCAGGGCGTGGCGCTGATCCTGCACACCGTGGCCCTGCTGCAGAAGCTGGGCTTCCGCGACTACGGCACCCTCACGGTGCTGATCAATGGCGACGAGGAAATCAGCTCGCCGGCCTCGCGCGCGCTGATCACCCGCCTGGCGGCGGACCAGGACGCGGTGTTCTCGTACGAAGGCGGCGGCGAAACCGGCGTGCTGCGCCTGGCCACCAGTGGCATCGGCGCGGCCTACCTCACGGTGCAGGGCAAGGCGTCGCACGCCGGATCGGCGCCCGAGAAAGGCGTGAACGCGCTGCGCGAGCTGTCGCACCAGGTGCTGCAACTGAGCGACCTGTCCGAGCCGGGCAAGGGCCTGAGCCTGCACTGGACCTTGGCCGAGGCCGGCACCAACCGCAACGTGATCCCCGAGAAAGCCAGTGCGCAGGCCGATGCGCGCGCGCTGCGCCTGTCGGACTTCGACCAGCTGCAGGCGGCGCTGCAGCAGCGGGTGCGCAAGCAGCTGGTGCCGGATGCCAAGGTGCAGCTGCGCTTCGAGATGCGGCGCCCGCCGCTGGAGGCCACCCCCAGCGCCCGCGCCCTGGGCGCCCGCGCCGTCGCCATCTACGGCGAACTGGGCCTGCCGCTGAAGGTGCTGGACGTGGCCACGGGCGGCGGCACCGATGCGGCCTTCGCACAGGTGAAGGCGAAGGGGCCGGTGATCGAAGGCTTTGGTCTCACCGGCTTCGGCTCGCATTCGAACAACGCCGAGTACGTGAAGCTCGATTCCATCGTGCCGCGCCTGTATCTGTCGGCACGCATGATCATGGACGTGGCGCGCGGCCGGTCCGACTGAAGCTGCGCGCCCATGCGCCGGCGCCCTTCCCCCATTCGCGGGGGAGGCGCGTGCGGGCACGGTCTTGGGCACCACGTTTGCCATTCGTGTCCGAGTGGTGCGGAACGTATCCAGCCGGCAATGGGTGCCGGCGGCGCGCCACGGAGGAGCTTGGCAATGCAGAACGGCGTTGGGGGTGGTCGTTCCCGTTTCATGAAGGCGTGTGGCAGCCTGG
The DNA here is from genome assembly GCA_966211865.1 of uncultured Aquabacterium sp. GTDB lineage: Bacteria > Pseudomonadota > Gammaproteobacteria > Burkholderiales > Burkholderiaceae_C > Pseudaquabacterium. Next base: position 5,114 of record CBIHPZ010000050.1, on the reverse strand, counting down.
TCACCGTGATGGGTGACGCGTGGCACAAGGTGACCACGCGGCCGCCCGAATTGACGCGGCCGATGCGGCGCGCGCCTTCAGGCAGCGGCTACCGTGCGAACCGGCTGCCCACGCCGCTGTGGGCACCGGTGGTGGCGCCCATTGCGCTGGAGCTGTCCTGCGTGCTGGAGCGGGTCAGCCGCGACCACGCCGGCGTGGCCAACCTGCGGGTGCTGGAGCAGGCGCTCAGCCGCCCCGGCGGATCCTTCGACCGGGTGAGCGACAACGTGCTGCGGCTGGCCCTGGCCGAGCTGCGCTGGATTGCCGCGCGCAGCCGCCCGCTGCCTGCGATGGCGCGGCTGCTGGACCAATTGCAGCGCCAGGCGCTGGACCGCGAGATCCAGAGCTATGCCCGGGCCATCCAGGCGCTGCCGAAGCCGGCCGCCGCCGGCGCGCGGCCATCCACCCGCCAGCCCTGACCGCGGCGGGCGCGTCGGCCGACGTTCTTCCGGCAAGACTGGCCCGCAGGCGCCCGCCGGAGGGCGGAGAAGGGCCCGCCCCGGGCGCCAGTTGATCCCGGTCAGTCGGCGGCGGCGCGGTGGGCGGCATGCTGCGGCGATGTCCACCCCAACTCCCCCTTTGTCGCTGCTGCGGCAGCCGCCGCGCTTCCTCTTCTTCACCGGCAAGGGCGGCGTCGGCAAGACATCGCTGGCCTGCGCCTGCGCGCTGTGGCTGGCGGACGCCGGCCGGCGCGTGCTGCTGGTCAGCACCGACCCGGCGTCCAACCTCGACGAGATGCTGGGCACCGGCTTGTCGGACCGGGCGCGGGCGGTGCCGGGTGCGCCAGGCCTGGCAGCCCTGAACATCGATCCCGAGGCCGCCGCCGCGGCCTACCGCGCGCGCGTGATCGCGCAGATGCCCGGCGCCAGCACCGAGGCCGACCGGGCCACCGTGCGCGAACAGCTCTCGGGCGCCTGCACCACCGAGATTGCCGCCTTCGACGAGTTCATCGGCCTGCTGGCCGGCGGCGCGCAGGACTGGGACCACGTCATCTTCGACACCGCCCCCACCGGCCACACGCTGCGCCTGCTCAGCCTGCCCAAGGCCTGGACCGGCTTTCTCGAAGGCAACGACCGCGGCGCTTCCTGCCTCGGCCCGCATTCGGGCCTGAAGATGCAGGAGCAGCGCTTTCGCGAGGGCCTGCAGGCGCTGTGCGACCCGGCCTGCACGGCGGTGGTCATCGTGACGCGGGCCGACCGCGCCGCCCTGCGCGAAGCGGCCCGCACGCACGACGAGCTGCTGGCCCTGGGCCTGCGCCACCAGCGCGTGGTGGTGAACGCCGTGTTCCAGGCCACCGCGGCCGACGATGCGGTGGCGCAGGCGCTGCAGCGGCTGGGGGAAGAGGCGCTGGCCGCGATGCCGGCCAGCCTGGCGGATTTGCCGCAAGACCGCGTGCCGCTGCGCGCCTTCGACATGGTGGGGCTGGCCGCGCTGCGTGCCTTGCTGCAACCCGCGCAGCCGGTGGCGGCGCCGGCCGGGGCCGGCGTGCCGCTGCCGCGCGAAGTGCAGCCGCTGCGCGCGCTGGCGGACGAACTGGCCCGTCAGGACCGCGGCCTGGTGATGGTGATGGGCAAGGGTGGCGTGGGCAAGACCACCATCGCCGCCGCGCTGGCCGTGGCGCTGGCCGCGCGCGGCCGGACGGTGCACCTGTCCACCACCGACCCGGCGGCGCACCTGGCGGCGACGCTGGAGGGCTCGGTGCCGGGCCTGCAGGTCGACCGCATCGACCCGGCCGCCGAGACCGAACGCTATGTGGCCAAGGTGATGGCCAGCCGCGGCCGCGGCCTGGACGACGCGGCGCGCGCGCTGCTGCTGGAAGACCTGCGCTCGCCCTGCACCGAGGAGGTGGCGGTGTTCCACGCCTTCTCGCGCGTGGTCAGCGAGGCGCGCAGTGCCTTCGTGGTGCTGGACACCGCGCCCACCGGCCACACGCTGCTGCTGATGGACGCCACGGGCGCCTACCACCGCCAGATGTCGCGCGAGTTCGAGGGCGCGGCCGCGGCCCGCATCGTGACCCCGCTGATGCGCCTGCAGGACCCGCAGTACACGCGCATCGTGCTCGTCACGCTGCCCGAGGTGACGCCGGTGTCCGAAGCCGCCGGCCTGCAGGACGACCTGCGCCGCGCCGGCATCGAACCCTTTGCGTGGGTCGTGAACCGCAGCCTGGTGGCCTCCGGCACGCGCGACCCGCTGCTGGGCGCGCGGGTGGCGGGGGAAGCGGCGCAGATCGCGCGCGTCAGCGGCGGCCTGGCGGCGCGGACCTGCGTCGTGCCCTGGGTGGCGCGGCCGCCAGTGGGCGTGCAGGCGCTGCGCGATCTCGTCGACGGGCCGCAGCCGGCACCCGCCGCCAAGGCCTGATGCGGCCTGCGGCAGAGCCGGGTTGCTGACACCCAAGGTGAGCGGCCGACCTCACTCCGGCTCGATGCCCGCGGCCTTGATCACCTTGCCCCACTTGGCGGTTTCCGCGGCCTGGAACTTCGCCAGTTCCTCCGGCGTGGTGGTCCACACCTCGGCGCCGCTGGCGTCGAAGAAGGTCTTGGCGGCGGCGCTCTTGGCCGCGGCCACCAGCAGGTCGTGCAGCCGCGCCACCACCGGCGCCGGCGTGGCGGCCGGCACGTAGGCGGCGAACCAATAGCCCATGTCGTAGCCCTTGACGCCGGCCTCGTCGATGGTGGGCACCTCGGGCAGCAGCGGAAGGCGCTTCGTCGTCGACACGGCCAGTGCGCGCAGCTTGCCGGCCTTGATCTGCGGCAGGCCGGTGGCGGTGTCGGTGATCATCAGGTCGATCTGGCCGCCCAGCAGGTCCGTCACCGCCATCGGGTTGCTCTTGTAGGGCACGTGCAGGATGTCGGTGCCGGAGAGCTGCTTGAACATCTCGCCCGCCACGCGGCTGGACGAGCTGCCGCTGCCGAAGCTCAGCTTGCCGGGCGCCTTCCTGGCCTGCGCCAGCAGCTCGGCCACGCTCTTGTACGGCGCGTCGGCCCGCACCACCAGCACCTGGCCGCCCTTGCCCAGGCCGGTGACCGGCGCGAAGTCCTTCACCGGGTCGTAGGGCAGCTTCTTGTACAGGTGCTCGTTGGCCGCGTGCGTGGTGTTGGTGGTGATGAGCACGGTGTAGCCGTCGGCGGGTGCGCGCGCTGCCGCCTGCGCGGCCAGCATGCCGCCGGCGCCGGCCTTGTTGTCCACCACCACCGCCTGCTTGGTCTGCTCGGTCAGCGACTGGCCCAGCGCGCGGGCCAGCTGGTCGGTGGCGCTGCCGGCGGCGAAGGGGACGATGAAGTTCAGCGGGCGCTCGGGGTACTTCGGCGCCTGCGCGTGCAGCGTGGGCGCGCTGGCGGCCAGCGCGGCGCCCAGCGCCAGCGCGCTGAGCGAGAACGATCGACGGGTGGTGGTCATGGGGCTTGTCTCCGGGTCATTCGGCGGGGCCGCGCAGGTGCTTGGCCAGCGCGGCAGGGAGGGTGATCGTCAGGTCCAGCAGCAGGAAGGACAGCGCCTTGCCGTGGCTGTCGAGGTTCAGCGCGTCGTTGACGCCGCCGTCCAGCACCTCGTCCAGCACGAAGTTCAGCGCGTGCAGGTTCGGCAGTTCATGGCGCGCGACATGGGCGGGCCGGCGGTGCGCGAACTGCACGGCGACGCGCTCGGCCGTGACCTGTTCGAGGATGGCGGCGTACAGCGCCGGGTGCCAGGCGATCACGCTGATGTTGGAGCGGTTGCCCTTGTCGCCGGTGCGGCCGTGGGCGGCGCGCCACAGCGGGACGGTGATCGGGACGGTGATCGGGACCGTGATCGGGCCGGCGATCGGTTCGGTGGCGGTGTCGGTGGTGCTCATCGGTTCAGTCCAGCATCTCGAAGCCCGCCGTCACGGCCTGGCGCGGCAGCAGGCAGGACACCGTGCCCAGCGTGGGGCGCAGCTGCGTGCGCACGCCGCCGCCGCCGGCGGGGCCGCAGGTGTACAGCGCCACCGTCTCGCGCGCCAGCCGCTCGGCGGCGGCGCGGTCGGCATGGCGCAGCGCCACGCGCAGGCGCACGTCGCGTGCATAACCGGGTAGGTGAGCGGCCAGCCAGCGGCCGTCGTCGTCGCCGAAGACGCTGGCCACGCCGATCAGGTCGGCGCGCAGCGGTCCCACCGGTTCCAGCCGCTCGCGCAGCACCTCGGCGGCCAGGCGCGCGCGCGCCTCGGCCCGCGCGCCGGCGTAGGAAATCTCGGCCTCGGCCAGCCAGCCGCTTTCGAAGCAGACGTTGACCTTCAGGCTGTCCGGCCGCGGGTGGCCCTGCACGCCGGTGAGGCGCACGCGGTCGCCGCCCAGGTCCTCGACCTGCGCCTGGCTGAGGTCGGCCACCACGTCCGGCGTCAGGTAGGCCGCGGGGTCGTGCACCTCGTACAGCAGCTGTTCCTTCACCGTGTGCTCGTCCACCAGGCCGCCGGTGCCGGCGGGCTTGGTGATCACGCAATCGCCCTCGGGGCCGATCGCGGCGATGGGGTACCCGAGCCGTGCCAGGCCCGGCACGTCCTTCAGGCCCGGATCGGCGTAATAGCCGCCGGTGACCTGCGCGCCGCATTCGAGCAAATGGCCGGCCATGGTGGCGCGGGCCAGGCGCTGCCAGTCGTCGGCCGCCCAGCCGAAGTGCGCCAGCGCCGGGCCGACGGCCAGCGACGGATCGGCCACGCGGCCGGCCACCACGACCTGCGCGCCGGCCCGCAGCGCATCGGCGATGGCCTGCGCGCCCAGGTAGGCGTTGGCGCTGACGATCTCGCGGCCGGCCAGCGCGTCGCCGGCCTGGGCCAGCAGCGCGGCGCGGTGTTCCGGGCCGGACACGTCGTCGCCCTGGACCACCGCGATGCGTGGCCGCGGCAGCCCGAGTTCGCGCGCCAGGGCGTGGATGCGCCGGGCCGCGCCGCGTGGGTTCGCGGCCCCGAAGTTGCTGACGATGCGGATGCCGTGGCGCAGGCAGTCGGCCAGCACCGGGCGCAGCAGGGCGTCCAGCAGCGGCTCGTAGCCCGCATCCGGGTCCTGGCGCCGCGCCAGCTGCGCCAGCGCCAAGGTGCGTTCGGCCAGGGTCTCGAAGATCAGCAC
>CBIHPZ010000049.1:0-12390 GCA_966211865.1 uncultured Aquabacterium sp. | reverse complement strand
AGAAGCCTTCCACCCACAGGTGCACCAGCCACCAGCGCCAGTACTCGATCATCGAATAGTGCGTGTGCTGGCCCCAGGTGAGCGAGCTGGCATAGAAGCCGCCGATGCAGGTGGCCGAGAGGAACACCATGGCGATGAGCCCGCGCGTCTCACCCGGCTGCTTCAATGCCGGCCAAAGTGCGCGGCCCAGCAGCACCACCCAGAACAGCAGGCCCGTGAACAGCAGCAGCTGCCACACCCGGCCCATGCTGGTGAATTCCAGGCCCTGGTTGCCGAGCCAGAAGCTGAAGTCCACGCCGCGGTGCTGCAGGGTGCCCAGCCAGCCGGTGAGGGTGGACCCCAGCACCACGAAGACCAGCGCGTAGAACAGCAGGTCCACGCCCAGCTTCTGGAACTTCGGCTCGCGGCCCGAGAGCAGCGGCGCCACGTAGAGGCCCGTGGCCAGCCACGCGGTCGCGATCCAGAAGATGCCCACCTGCGTGTGCACCGTGCGCGAGACCACGTAGGGCAGCAGCTCGGCCAGCGGCAGGCCGAAGAAGGACTGGCCTTCGACCGCGTAGTGCGCGGTGACCACGCCCATCACGATCTGCAGCAGCATCAGCGCGATGACGATGAAGAAGTACTTGCGCGTGGCCAGCATCGACGGCGTGGCCTTGATGCCGAGGAAGGGATCGGCCTTGGGCGGCTGCACTTCCTCGTCGTGCTTGTTCAGGCCGTGCAGCCACAGCATGGCGGCAATGCCGGCGATCAGCAGCACGATGCTGGCCATCGACCACATCGCGGCCGAGGTGGACATGGTGTTGCCCACCAGCGGCTCGTGCGGCCAGTTGCTGGTGTACGAGAGGCCGGTTTCGCCGGGCCGGTCGGTGCTGGCGGCCCAGGCCGACCAGAAGAAGAACGCGGCCAGGGCCTGGCGGTCGGCCGGCTCGGGCAGCGCGCCTTCGGTCATCGCGTACTGCTCGCGCAGCTTGGCGAAGGCGGGGTCGTGGCCGAACAAGGCCGTGTAGTGGCCAGCCACCTGGCGCACGGCGCGGGCGCGTTCGGCGCTGAGGGTGACGGCGCTGGTGCTGTCGTCGTAGGTGTTGCGGCGCATTTCCTCGCGCACGCGAAGCTGGACGACGCTGCGGTCGGATTCATTCAGCGGCGCCGTGCTGCCATTCGGCAATGCGGCGCGGATGGCCTGCAGCGCCAGCGCCTCGCGGTGCAGCCAATCGGCCGACCAGTCGGGCGCCACGTAGCTGCCATGGCCCCACACGGTGCCCAATTGCTGGCCGCCGGCAGCCATCCAGGCCTGCTGGCCGCGCTGGATCTGCTCGCCGGTGAAGACGACGTCGCCGCCCGTGGTGACCACGGTCTTCGGAATCGGCGGCGCGGTGAGGTAGATCTGCCATCCGAGGTAGCCCAGGGCGCCGAACGACAGGACGAAGATGAGGCCGAGCCAGCGCCACAGCCTGTGGGTGCTGTTCATGAGATGTCCATGGAGGTGTTTTGAACGTGAGTGGCGTGGTTGCCAGCGATCAGCCGCCGCAGGTGCAGCCGCCGCAGCAGTTGCCGTCGCTGGCGGGTGCGTCGCCCAGGCGCGTGATGCGCACGCGCCACACGGCGGGGCCGCGCTCGAGGTAGTTCCAGGCGTACTGGCCCGGTGTCTGCATCTCGAACTGCCCGCGCAGCGGCGCGGGGTCGTGGTCGTTCACCAGGTCCAGCGCGGCGCCCAGCGGCAAGGCGCGGAAGGTGGCGAAGATGCGCGGGTGCCGGTCACGCGGGGGCATGCTGCGCACGTCGATGGTGGTGGCAGCGGGGGAGGCGATGTCGAGGGAGGTGCTCGTTTCCATGGTGGCAGTGCCTTCGCTTTGAAGATGCATTTGCGATGCACCTATTCTGGAAACCGCCGGCCGCGGGCGCCTTGACGTGGGTCAAGCGCCCGCGCCGCGCCAGCGCCCGGTGGGGTCGTGGTCGCGCCTGGCCGCGCTTTTTGCGATCTATTGACGCAACACAACCGCCGGCACCCTCGCCATCCGCCGGGCGTACGATGTGCCGGCGCCGGCCCGGTGTGCACCATCGCACGCCGCCGCCTGCCGGCGAAGGAGCCCGCTGATGCATCGATCGAGGCTGCCCCGCCGCAGCGCCGTGCTGCTGTCGTCCTTGTGCCTGTTCGCCGCACTCGCCCGCGCCGACGGCGTGCCGCCCCCCAGGCCCGAGCCGCAGACCGAGACGGTGCACGGCCTGACCCTCAGCGACGAGTACCGGTGGATGGAAGACCCCGGCCGCGCCGACGAGTTGAACCGCTGGATCCGCGCCGAAAGCGACGAGACACAGCGGCGGCTGGCGGCGTCACCGCTGCGGGCCCAGTTCGCCGCCGGCATCCAGGCCGCGGCCGGGCAGCTGACGCGGGTGTTCTCGGTGCAGGCGGCCGCGGGTGGCCGCGTCGCCTTCCAGCGCATTGGCGCGGCAGACCGGGTGCCGCGGCTGGTGCTGCGGCAGGCCGGGCGCGAAAAGGTGCTGGTCGACCCCAACACCGCGCCCGCGGGCAGCAGCGTGGTGGCGGTGAACAACCACGCCTGGTCGCCCAATGGCCGGCTGATCGCCGTGCACACCGCCCAGGGCGGCGGCGAGGTGGGGCAGATCGTCGTGCACGACGCGGCCACCGGCGCGCCGGTCAGCGAGCCCATCGGCCCGGTGTGGGGCGAGTTCCGCCTGGTGTGGCTGGACGACGCCACCATCGCCGCCACGCTGATGGCCCCGGCCGGCGCACACCCCGACCCCATGATGGGCATGACGCTGCAGCTGCGCCGCCTGCAGCCCGGCGCCGGCTGGAAGCCGCTCTTCGGGCCGCAGACCCAGCCCTTTGCCACCGCGGCGAAGGACTTTCCGCTGCTGGTGGCGCCGGCGGCCAGCCGCTGGGTGGCCGCGCTGGCCGCGGGCGCGCGGGTCGACTTCGAGGTGCTGGTGGCACGGCGCAGCGACGTGATGTCGGCACGGCCCCACGTGGCCTGGCAGCGCGCCGCCGCCCTGCCCGACCGCGTGCGCAGCATGGCGCTGCGCGGCGACGACCTGTTCCTGCTCTCCACCCGCGACAACCCCTTCGGCCGGGTCACGCGGCAGCGCCTGACGGACACCGGCCCCGGCCCCGCGGCCACGCTGGCGCAGGGCAGCGACCAGCTGCTGATCGAGGCGATCGACGCGACGCGCGACGGCCTGTACGTGCGCGCGCTGACGGACGGCCGCAGCCGCCTCTTCTTCAGCCCCGGCGGCACCCGGCCCTTGCAGGAAGTGCCGCTGCCGATCGAGGGCAGCATCGTCGACTTCGAGGCCGCGGCCGACGGCCGGTCGCTGAGCTTCGGCCTGATGGGCTGGTTCACGAACACGCGCTATTTCAGCGTTAGCAACACGAAGCTCACGCCGCTGGGCCTGGCCTCGGACAGCTGGCCCGACGCCGCCGGCTTCGTGGCCACCCGCCTGCAGGCGCGCAGCGCCGACGGCACGATGGTGCCGCTGGTGGCGCTGCACAAGCCCGGCGCGCCGCCGGCCGGCGGCTACCCGGCGCTGCTGACGGGCTACGGCAGCTATGGCGAGATCATGACCTCGCCCTACTACGAGCGCATGTCCATGGCCTGGATCGCGCACGGTGGCGTGGCCGCCTACTGCGGCACCCGCGGCGGCGGCGAACGCGGCCGCCCCTGGCATGAAGGCGGCCGGGAGCGAAACAAGCCGCGCGCCCAGGAAGACCTGGTGGCCTGCGCCGAGAAGCTGAAGGCCGAAGGCCTGGCCCGCGCGGTGGGCCCGGTGGTGGCCGGGACCAGCGCGGGCGGCCTGCTGGCACCGCCCGCCGCGCTGAAGAGCCCGGGAGCCTTCTCCGGCCTGGTGGCGCGGGTGGCGGTGTCCAACGCCTCGCGGCTGGCCTTTGCACCCAACGGCGCCAACCAGTTCGACGAGATGGGCGACCCCAACACGCCCGAAGGCTTCGCGGCGCTGCTGGCGCAGGACGCCTATCAGCTGAGTGCCACGGCCACCGACATCCCGGACACCCTGCTCACCGTGGGCCTGAACGACAAGCGCGTGGCGCCGTGGATGAGCGCCAAGTTCGCCGCCCGCGCCAAGGCGCGCTTCGGCGACCGCCGCGCCATCCTGCTGCGCGCGGACACCGACGCCGGCCACGGCGTGGGCTCGGCCGAAGCGTCGCGCCAGGCCGAGCGGGCGGACATCTTCACCTTCGCGTGGGAACGCGCGAGCCGCTGACGATGCACGGGGCCGAGCCGCTGCAGCAGCTGCCCGCCGAGATCGGCATCGCCGAGTTCGACGCGCTGCACGACCAGCCCGCGCGCTGGCACGGCATCGTCGCCGCCATCGCCGCGCGCCATTCGCCGGCACCGATGGTCGCGGCCGAGGACGGCACGGCACTGGTCGGCCTGGTGGGCCGCGAGCTGGTCGTGAAGCTTTATCCGCCCTTCCTGCGCGACCACTGCGAATTCGAAGCCGCAGTGCTGCAGCGCCTGCACGGCCGCCTCGGCGTGCCCACGCCCGCGCTGCTGGACCGCTTCGAACACCAGGGCTGGCCCGGCCACGTGATGACGCTGCTGCCCGGCACGCCGCTGGACCGCGTGTGGCCGGCGCTGGACGAAGCGAACCGCTGCGCGCTGCTGGCGGCCATCGGGCGCCTGGCGGCCGAGGTGCATGCGCTGCCGGTGCAAGCCATCGCCACGCTGGCACCCGCCTGGCCCGACTTCCTGCAGCGGCAGCGCGCCGCCTGCCTGCAGCGGCAGACACGCACCGGGCTGCCCGCGCACCTTCTCGAGCAGCTGGACAGCTTCATCGCCGGCCCCGTGCCCGTCGGCCCGGACGTGATCCTGACCGGCGAGTACACGCCCTTCAACCTGCTGGTCACGCCCGGTCCGGCCGGCGACATGGTGCTGAGCGGCATGTTCGACTTCGGCGACGGCCTGGTCGGACCCGCGGCCTACGACTGGCTGGGCCCGCTGTGTTTCCTGGCCGCCGGCCACCGCGCGCGGCGCGAGGCCTTGTTCAGGGGCCATGGCATTCCAACGCCGGATTGGAGCGTCCAGCGGGTGGCCCTGCTGCGCCTCCTGCTGCTGCACCGCTACAGCGCCTTGAAGTCGCAGATCGCCTGGCCCGGCTGGGAACAGGCGGCCGACTTCGATGCCTTGGCCGCTCTGATCTGGCCTTAGGCGCCGGCGCCGGGTGAAGGCAGCACCGCGGCCGGCAAGCCCGGGGGATCGCGTGGACGTCAGGCCATCGGAGGCGGTGCGGCCGTGGACGCGGGCGCCGGCGTCACCGGCTCATCTTCCGCATCCAGGCCCTGCGCCACGTAGCGCCGCAGCACCGGCGGCTCCGGGCCCAGGTGCAGCGCCAGGCGGCGCGCACGCAGCGCGGCGTCCGAGGCGTTGAAGCGGATCAGGCGCCGCTGGTGCTCGACCCAGTTCTCGTCGACGTAGTACTCGATGTAGCGCCCCGCTTCCGCGGAGTCCTTGAACAGCCCCCACGACAACGCGCCCTGCCGCAGCCGGGCGCGCCGGGTTTCCTGCATCACGGCGACGAATTCGGCGGCACGCGCGGGATCGACGCGGTACTCCAGCGTGACCATCACCGGACCTTCGCCGGGGCCGATCGGGATGGCGGGCTCGGGCAGGGTGCGGGCGGCCACGGGCGTGAAGTCGATCTCTTCGCCATGCTCGATGCGCAGCCGCGCCGTCAGCAGCAGCGCCAGCACGCCGAAGACCGCCGCGGCGATCACGCTGACGCGCACGCTGCTGACAGCGGCCACCTGGCCCCACAGCATGGCGCCGGCCGCGGAGCCGCCCATCAGCGCCGTCTGGTAGATGGACATGCCGCGCGCCCGCACCCAGTCGGGCAGCGCCATCTGGGCCGACAGGGTCAGCGAATTGGCGACCGAGATCCACGCCATGCCCACGATCACCATGGCCGGCAGCGCCACCCACACCTCCGGCACCATCACGATCAGCACGCTGAAGGCGGCGTGGATCAGGGTGCCGTAGCGCACGAACTCGTCGCGGCTGAAGCGCGCGCGCAGCCTGGGGAAATACAGCGCCGCGATGATGGCCCCCGCGCCGACGCAGGACAGCATCACCGTGAAGGTGGCCGGCCCGCCGCCATGCAGCCCGCGCGCCACCAGCGGCAGCAGCGCCACCAGGCCGTAGGCCTGCACGAAGAAGATGAAGATGCGCAGCAGCACCACCTTCAGGCGCGGCGATTGCATGGTGAAGGCCAGGCCCGCGCGCATGGCGCCCACGAAGCGTTCGCCCGGCAGCGGGCTGGGCTCCTGGGCCGACTTCCAGCGCAGGATCAGCACCATGGCCACCGCCGCCAGCACCGCGTTCAGCACGAACACCGCGGCCGGGCTCACCAGCGAGATCAGGCTGCCCGCCACCACCGGCCCGATCACCCGCGACAGGTTCATCGAGATGCCGTTCAGCGCCAGCGCGGCCGAGAGGTGATGCTTCTCGACCACCTGCGGCACGATGGCCGCGAACACCGGCCAGCGCATGGCCAGGCCGATGCCGTTCAGGAAGGTCAGCGCCAGCAGCAGCGGCGCGTTCAGCAGGTGCAGCAGCGACAGCACCATCAGCAGCAGGGCCACCACCAGCACCCACAGCTGCGTGGACGCGAAGTAGCGGCGGCGGTCGACGATGTCCGACACCGCGCCGCTGGGAATGCCCAGCAGGAACACCGGCAGGGTGGACGCTGTTTGCACCAGCGCCACCATCACCGGGCTGGTGGTGAGTGACGTCATCAGCCACGCGGCCGCGACGTCGTTCATCCACATCGTCATGTTGGCCGCGAGCCAGGCGAACCACAGGCCGCGGAAGACTGCGTTGTGCAGGGGGGCAAGCGCGGCGGGGGTTTGCATCAGGGCGCGGTCGGAAGGCGGCGTAGCGGGACGGCGCAGCTTGCCACAGCGTGCGGCGTGCCCGGGCTATGTAGTGACCACAGCCGCAGGGGGCCATGGCCACCCACTTCACAGGGACCGGTGCCGGTCCTTGCCGTCGAACACCACGCGCACCCAAGCGCTCGCCCTTCCAGGACAAGGGCATGGCCTTGATGCATGGCGCCAGCAGGCCGCATCATGCAGGCTCCGCTCACCGACCGCCGCTCACCGGCCACTGGGCCCGGGCGGTCCGCGCACCGGCTCGGCCGGCGAGCCACAGCCCTGCAACGCAGCCCTTCATGAACCACCGCCCATCCATCGGCAAGGTCGACGTCGGCCACCCCCCCTGCTGGACCTGCGAGCACTTCGTGGCCCTCGTGGAAGGCGGGTCGGCGTTCTGCGTGCATGGTGGTGAGCTGCGTGTATGCGCCCAGGCGAAAGGATGCGCATTCCACCGGACAGCGTCTGATCCACCGGCCCAGCAACCGGAAGCGGTCAGCTTCTGCGAGGCCTGGCGGCGGGTTCCGAGGTGCATCCCCCGGCCGCCCGAGGTGAGGGACATGCTGGCCGCGGACCGGCGGGGCCAGCACGCGGCGCCAGCGCCCACGGCTGGCTGGCGCAATGCCGAAGAGCACCAGTGGAGCCGTGACCCCGGCCGAGGCCGGCGCTACCGCTGAGCCCCTTGGACACGCGACCGACGATCAGTCGGTCGCGCGGCCGCTGTTTTTCTGCGTTAGCCAGTAGGCCCAGTTGACCTGCGCGTTCTCCATCAGCTCCACGAAGTCGGCGACCTGGTCCTTCACCAGCGCGCCGAAGCGCGCGGCGATGCCGAACTCCTGGTCCATCGCCTTGGCCACCGTGTTGACGCGGCCGAGCTGGGTGTAGTCCTGCCACAGCGCGGTGCAGCCGTCCACCCAGGCCTGCTGCTGGGCCTGCATCCGCTCGACCACCGCGCTCTGCAGGGCCCACCATTCCTGCCAGGTACCGGCATCACCGGCATGCCAGGGCAGCGTGGCGGCCGCGGCCGCCTGCACCCCGGCGCCGCGCCAGGCCATCTGCTGCAGCAGCCACTGCAGCTTCTGGGCGCGCAGCAGCGGCTGGTGCAGCGGTGCGGCGGGCCGGGGCGTGCTGCGGGCGTCATGCGCGGCCTTCTCGAGGACGGCGACACGCGCCAGCGAGACGCCGTCCGGCGGCAGCGGCGCCACGGCGGCGGCGGGCCCGTCCAGGGCGGAAGCAGACGGATCGCTGGGGGCGGAAGACGGGCGGGTGGGCATCGAGGGCTCCTGGGCGGCTGGCGGCCGGCGGCCGGCGGTGTGGGCTGGGCTGGGCTGGGCAACGTGGCGGCTGGGCCACTCGGCGGCGCGCGACCGCTTCAACCGCCCAGGCGCTGCAGCATGCGGTGGATGGCGCGGATCTGGATGGCGCTGCGCGAGTGGTAGTCCGGGCGCTCGGCATCGGGGCTGGAATAGCCCCACCAGTCCCAGCAGCCCTCGGGGTTCTGCGTGAACGCGTCGTCGCGGCCTTCGGCCTGGGGGTACAGCACGATGAAGTTGTTGGCGTCGGCGATGCTGTTGTAGCCGGTGCCGGTGATGTAGCGGTGGCCGTAGGGCGGCACGTCGGCGCTGTCGGCCTGGCCATTGGCGAAGTTGACGTAGTTGTAGCCCTGCTTGCAGCCGTGCAGCGCGATGTGAACGCGCGCCGGAGCGCCCTCTTCCACCGCGCGCGGCACGTACGCAAAGCCGAAGCGGCTCATGCTGGCGCGCGATTCGCCGCCGAAGAACTCGGTCTGGTCGAAGCGCAGCAGCCGGCCTTCCAGCCGCTCGGACGGCGCCTTCAAGTCGCCATGGATGTGGCGCAGGATGTCGTGCGACTGCATGTAGCCCACGTGGTTGATGTAGGGCGGCCGGTTGACGCCCAGCGGCGAATCCTCGGGGTTGTCGGTGAGGATGGCGTGGCCGGCGGGCACGTCGTCGACGAAGCGGATCTGCGACGGCGCCACGCCCAGCAGTTCGTAGAAGCGGCGCGTGCGCGCCACCACCGGCGAAGCCACCACCTTGTCCTCGCTGCCGGTGAAGATGTAGAGGCGGTGGCCGGCCACGTGCGCCACGTCGTCGATGTCGCCCGCCGCCGCGGCCTGGCGCGCCACGCCGGCCAGGTGCGCCGCATCGGGCGCGGCCTGCGGCACCAGCGGGTTCATGCAGATGTAGAGCGAGTTCTGCACGTACGCGTCCTCGGCCACCAGGGCCGCGGCGCGGAAGCTTTCAGCACAGCGGTAGGGACCACCGGCGATGATGCCGGCGCCGGCGAAGCTGGCCGAATGCGCCAGGTGCAACTGCACCGTCATGAACGCGCCCGACGACAGGCCGGACACCGAACTGCGGCCCTTCTGCACCTTGTAGGTGCCGAGCTGCACCACCTTGGAATCGACCGTGATCATCGCTGCCTCGCCTCCTGATGGACAGGGCACCCAATCTAGCGGCGATCGATGACATAACGCGCAAAAACCTTGTGGCGAGACCCGCCTTGCAACAGGGGCTTGACGCTTACGGCTGCTCACGCGTCGGACTGAAGACGCGTACTTTGATGGCTAGGAAGCGCTGGCCGCCGCCACCAGCCAGTCGATCACCGCCTGCGCCGCCCGGCCCGGCGCCCGGCGGCCATGGCACAGCCAGTAGCCCAGCTGCGGCGGCGACACCCAGCCGGGCAGCGGCGCCACCAGCTGCCCGGTGGCGAGCCGGTCGGCCACCAGCAGCCGGCGCCCCATCGCCAGGCCCAGCCCGTCCAGCGCAGCCTGCAGCACGATGCCGTATTCGGTCAGGTGCTGGGTGCGCGCGCCGCTGAGGTCGGCACCGGCCCCGTCGGCCCATTGCTCCCATTCGTCGCGCCGGCTCACGTGCAGCAGCGTGTGGGCCGCCACGTCCTGCGGGCGATGGATGGCTGGCCCGCGCCGCAGCAGCACCGGGCTGGCCACCGGCGCGAGCTGCTCGGCCAGCAGCAGCCGGCTCTTCACCCCGGGCCAGCGGCCGTGGCCGTAGCGCAGGGCCAGGTCCACCGTGCCGCCGTCCAGGTCGGCCAGCTCCAGCCGCGGGTCCAGCACCAGGTGGATGTCGGGCCGCGCGGCCTGGAAAGCGCCCAGCCGCGGCAGCAGCCAGCCCGAAGCGAAGGACGGCAGCACGCTCAGCCGCACCGCCTGTGCGCCCGGCACCGGCTGCAGCGCCGCGGTGGCGCGCCGCAGGCGGCGCAGCGCATCGGCCACCGCGCGCCAGTAGGCCTGGCCGGCGGGGGTGAACTGGATGCCGCGCGGCCGGCGCTCGAACAGCTGCGCGCCGGTCGCATCTTCCAGCGTCTTCACGTGATAGGAGACCGCGCTCTGGCTGATGCACAGCTCCTCGGCCGCCAGGCGGAAGCTCTGCAGCCGACCGACGGCCTCGAAGGCGCACAAGGCGGGAAAGGGCGGCAGGTCGCTCGGGGTCTTCATGCGGGGAGTCTGGCACGGGTCATCAGGCTGGACTGATGAGCAACCGCCTGGAATGAACTGGCCGCAGGCGGCTTAGCGCGGCACGATGGCACCCATCAACGGCAGCCCGCACCACCCGGCCACCCCCCATGCCCATCCCCGTGCCCACCCCCATGCCCGCCCGCGTCGCCCACCTCGGCCATGCCCTGCCGAGCCCCGTACCACCAGGCATCGAGCCCGCTGCGGAGTTGCCGCTGGACGCCTGCGTCGGGACCCATCGCCCGCGGGAGTCCGCCCGATGAGCGTGCTCGACCTGGACCTGGGCACGGCCTCCGCGACCGAGCCCGACGTCAGCGCGCTGCGCGCCGCCACGCCCGGCTGCGAGCAGAACGCCTTCTTCAACCACTCCGGCGCCTCGCTGGCCTCCAGCGGCACGCTGGCGGCCATCAAGCAGCACCTGGACCGCGAGGCCCGCGACGGCGCGATGGAAGCCGGCGGCGCCGCCGAACCGCTGGTGGACGCCGCGCGCCGCGAGGCCGAGGCGCTGCTGAACGCCGGCCGCGACGACGTGGCCTTCACCTCCAGCGCCACCGCGGCCATCGGCCTGGCCTTTGCCGCGCTGCCGCCGCTGCGTCCGCGCGACCGCATCCTCGTCGGCCGGCACGAATGGGGCGGCAACGCCTCCACCTACATCGCCGCCGCCGAACGCGCCGGGGCCCGGGTGGAAGTGATTCCTTGCCGCGAAGACGGCAGCGTGGACCCGCAGGCCCTGGCGCGCATGCTGGACGCGCACGTGCGGCTGGTGTCGCTGACCTGGCTGCCGGCCAACGGCGGCCTGGTGAACGACGCCGCGGCCATCGGCCGCATCACCCGCGCGGCCGGCGTGCCCTATTTCGTCGATGCGGGCCAGGCGCTGGGCCAGCTGCCGGTGGACGTGCAGGCCATCGGCTGCGACGTGTTGAAGGGCACCGCCCGCAAGTTCCTGCGCGGCCCGCGCGGCACGGCGCTGCTGTACGTGCGCCGCGGCTTCGTGCCGCAGCTGCGGCCCGCGTTCCTGGACGTGCAGTCCGCGCCGTGGACCGGTGGCCGCGTCACGCCACGCGCCGACGCCCGCGTGTTCGAGACGGTGGAGATCGCCACCGCGCTGATCGCCGGCCTGGGCGTGGCGCTGCGCGAGGCGCGCAGCGTGGGCATCGTGCCCATCCAGCGGCGCATCGCCCGGCTGGCCACGCGGCTGCGCGGGCTGCTGGCCGACATTCCCGGCGTCACCGTGCGTGACCTGGGCACGCAGCGCTCGGGCCTGGTGTCGTTCACCGTGGCGGGCATGGCCGCTCAGGATGCGCGTCAGCACCTGGCGCGGCAGCACATCATCGTGGGGGCGAATGGCGTGGCGTACACGCCCTTCGACATGACGGCCCGCGGGCTGGAAGGCATCGTGCGCGCCTCGGTGAGCCACCTGAACACCGACGAAGAGATCGACCGCCTCGCCGCCGCGGTGGCCGCACTGGCGCACGGCGCCCGCTGATCCGCGCGGGAAACTTCGCGGAAGGCGGCAGCCCCGGCCAGCAAGGCGGCCGAAGACGCGTCGTTCAGGCGGCGCTACTTCAGGCCGCCGAACACCTTCTTCAGGATGGCGCTGCCGGTGCCGACCGGGTCGGCGCGGATCTTCTTCTCTTCCTCGCCGATCATGAAGTAGAGCCCGTCCAGCGCCTTGCGGGTGACGTACTGCTGCACGTTGGCGTCTTCCCGCTTCACCAGCCCCAGGCCCACGCCCTTGGCGGCCACGGCGTTGTACTTGTCGGCCAGCTTCACCTTGTCCGTCGCGCGCTCGACGATGGGCAGGAACTTCACCCCCAGCGGCTCGCGGGTCTTGCCGGCGAAGAACTCCGTCACCGCGGTGTCGCCGCCGCGCAGCACCTGCAGCGCGTCTTCCACGCTCATCGCCTTCACCGCGTTCACCAGCAGGGCCTTGGCCTCCGGCACCGCGGCCTCGGCGGCGCGGTTCATCGCGGTGACCAGCTCGTCGATGCGC
>CBIHPZ010000048.1:0-12761 GCA_966211865.1 uncultured Aquabacterium sp. | reverse complement strand
CGGGACTGACGACGGCTCCCGTCGCCTCCAGGACGATCCCGGTGTCGAGGTTGATGAGGTCACCACGGTGGCCTTCATGCATCGTTGCCTGCACGTGGACCGCATTCGCCTGCGCAACGTGGGCAATGAGTGCATGCTCGAGATGGTCCTCGAACCCGGGGTGGAGATGGTCCCTGAAGCTGTGGATGCGCCCCTGCCGCGCGCGAACCTGCAGCAGCGGCCCCTGGCGGCGAACGACCCAGCGGCCACGCTCGTCATGGCAGGACTCGCGCGAAAGATCGCACCGCACAGAACCTCGGGCACCAGCCGCCGGCGTGCCAGCGCGCGCCTGTGGCGGCTGCGCATTGCCGTTTGGGCCGACGGCCAGCATCAGCAACGCGAGCAGCGGGCCCGCGGCTGCGGCGGCGGTCACGCGCCAAGGCGGCGGGCGTCGAGCCGGACTCAAACCACGCTGTACTTGAAGTCCCCGCTCTTGCTGGCCGACACCTGGATGCGCGCCAGCGCCTGGCCATCGGCCATGCGCGTCAGCACCGCTTCGGCGATCTCGGGCAGCAGCGTGCCGTTGAGGATGTGGTCGACGTTGCGGGCGCCGGAATCGACCTCGGTGCAGCGCGCCAGCACGGCGTCGACCAGCTTGCCGTCGTAGGCGAAGCCGGCCTGGTGGTTGGTGGCCACGCGGGCGGCGATGCGGTCGAGCTTCAGGCGGATGATCTTGGCCAGCACCTCGTCGCTGATGGGGTAGTACGGCACCACCTTCAGGCGGCCGAGGAACGCGGGCTTGAAGTGCTTGTAGAGCACCGGGCGCAGGGCTTCGGCCAGTTCGTCGGCGCCGGGCAGTTCCTCGGCCGGCTTGTTCAGGCAGGCCTGCATGATCTGCGAGGAGCCGACGTTGCTGGTCAGGATGACGATGCAGTTGCGGAAGTCGATTTCGCGGCCCTCGGCGTCGTCCATCACGCCCTTGTCGAAGACCTGGAAGAAGAGCTCCAGCACGTCGGGGTGCGCCTTCTCCACTTCATCCAGCAGCACCACGCTGTAGGGGTTGCGGCGCACCGCCTCGGTCAGCACGCCGCCTTCGCCGTAGCCGACGTAGCCCGGGGGCGAGCCCTTCAGGCCGGAGACGCTGTGCGCCTCCTGGTACTCGCTCATGTTGATGGTTATCAGCTTGCGCTCGCCGCCGTACAGCGCCTCGGCCAGGGCCAGCGCGGTCTCGGTCTTGCCGACGCCGGACGGACCGACGAAGAGGAACACGCCCTTGGGCTTGTTCGGGTCCTCCAGCAGCGCCCGCGCGGTGCGCACGCGCTGCGCCACCGCGCCCAGCGCCTGCGGCTGGCCGATGACACGCTGCTCCAGCTTGTCGCCCAGCTCCAGCACCGCCCGCAGCTCGTCCTTCACCATCTTGCCCAGCGGGATGCCGGTCCAGGCGGAGACGATCTCGGCGACGACGGTGCCGTCGACCTGCATCGGCACCAGCGGCGTTTCGCCCTGCAGCGCGGCCAGCTCCGCCTGCTTGTCGCGCAGGGCCTGCTGGGCGGGGCTCAGCGCCGGCGCGGCGACGGCGGACTTGGCGCCCGCCTTGGGGGCAGCGGCGGCACGGCTGGACTTGCGCGGCTTGCTGGTGGATGCGCCTGCGCCGGCACTTGCATCGGCCGGCGTGTCCGCGCCGGGGTGGGGCGCAGCCGAGGCCGGCGCACCGGCTGCTGCGGCCGTCGCGGACGCCGCCGGAGCACCGGCACCAGCTCCGCCATCGGCACCGGCACCGGCACCGGCACCGGATTCAGCTTCCAACTCTCGGCGCAGGCGCACGATCTCGGCCACCAGCGCCTGCTCGGCCTGATAACGCTGACCCAGCGCGGCCAGCTCCGCCTGCAGCCTGGCTTCCTCGGCGGCCAGTTCGGCCAGCCGCTCGCTGTGCGGCACGCCGGCCGCAGCCTCGCGCTGCAGCGCGGCCTGCTCGGCCTGCAGCCGTTCCAGCTGCTTGCGGCGCTGCTCGATGGCCGCCGGCTGCGCGCTCTGGCCCAGGGCCACCTTGGCGCAGGCGGTGTCCAGCACGCCCACGGCCTTGTCCGGCAGCTGGCGGCCACTGATGTAGCGGGCCGACAGGCGCACGGCCTCGGTGATCGCCTCGTCCAGCACGCGGATGCCGAAGTGCTTTTCCATCAGCGGCACCATGCCGCGCAGCATGGCGGCGGCGATGGGCTCGCTCGGCTCCTCGATCTTCACGACCTGGAAGCGGCGCGCCAGGGCCGCGTCTTTTTCGAAGTATTTCTTGTACTCGCTCCAGGTGGTGGCGGCCACCGTGCGCAGCTCGCCGCGCGCCAGCGCGGGCTTCAGCAGGTTGGCGGCGTCGTTCTGGCCGGCCTGGCCGCCGGCACCGATCATGGTGTGCGCTTCGTCGATGAACAGGATGATGGGGTGCGGGCTGCGCTTGACCTCGTCGATCACGCCCTTCAGGCGGTTCTCGAACTCGCCCTTGACGCTGGCGCCGGCCTGCAGGAGGCCCATGTCCAGCACGTGCAGTTCCACGCCCTGCAGCGGCGGCGGCACGTCGCCGGCGGCGATGGCCAGCGCCAGGCCTTCCACCACCGCGGTCTTGCCGACGCCGGCCTCGCCGGTGAGGATGGGGTTGTTCTGGCGCCGGCGCATCAGGATGTCGATGGCCTGGCGGATTTCGCCGTCGCGGCCGATCACGGGGTCCAGGTGGCCGTCGCGCGCGCGCTGCGTGAGGTTGGTGGTGTACTGGTCCAGCGCGGGGGTCTTGCCGCCGGACGCAGCGGCGCCACCGGCTTCAGCCCCTGCGGCCGCGGCCACCGCGTCCGCCGTGCTGCCCGCGCCGCTGTCGCCCGCCGCCTCGGCCGCCTCCTGCGAGCCGACGGTCAGCTCGCCCAGCCGGTGCTTCAGGTCGTCGAGCTTGAACTTCACGAACAGCTTGCTGCCGCGGTAGGCCAGCTGCGACAGGCCCGGCTCGGTCAGCAGCGCCAGCAGCAGGTGCGCGCTGCGGATGCGGCGGTGGTGCGCGTCCAGCGAAGCGATCAGCCAGGCCTGCTCGAACAAGGTGGGCAGGTGCGGGCTGAACACCGGCGTGCGGGTGTTGCCGTTCTTGAAACGGCCGATCTCGGCTTCCAGGTCCTGCTGCAGTGCGCTGGCGGAGATCTCGAAGCGGCGGCACAGCAGCGCGAAGTCGCTTTGCGGCTGTTCCAGCAGCGCGAGGAAGAGGTGCTCGAGGTCGACCTCGTAGTGGCCACGCGCCATCGTCATGCTGGCCGCGCGCTCGGCCGCGGTGCGGCAGGTGGCGTCGAGCTTGGAGATGAGGGTCTTCAGGGAGTTGCTCATGGTCGAGGGGATCGGTCGAGGCGGTCTGGAAGATCGGGAATCGAAGGCTGGCGTGAGACGCGTCTTTTGTTCGCTAGGCCAGCGCGTGCAGGTCGTAGCCGGCGTCGTTGCGGTCGGCGGCCGACGGGCGGGTGATCAGGAAGCCGTCCCAGCCCAGCCGCGGCGCGGCCTGGGCGCCGAGCTGCGCCGGCGCCACGTCGGCGGCGCGCAGGGTCAGGCGCACCTCGTATTCGACGGAGATGCCGGTCATCAGCGTCACCAGCTCGCGCAGCGCCAGCAGCGCCGGGCCGCCGGGCAGGAAGCGGTCGAAGGCGCGGCGTGACAAGGGGCCGATGTGCAGCCGCAGGCGCAGGTCGCGCTGCCACACGCGTTCGCCCACCACCGCGCCGCCACCCAGCCCGCAGGCGCCCAGGCCCAGCGAGGACTGGTGCTCCTTGGGCAGCGCGAACCAGCGGCCGACGAACTGTTCCAGCCGCACCGGCACCTCGAAGTAGCCCGACAGCACCTGCGTGATGACGCTGGGCGACACCGGCCGCTGCCGCAGCAGCCCGGCGTAGTGCGCCACCGTCAGGTCGCTGACGCCGCCCTCGGCCGCGCGCAGGCGGCGCCGCAGCGCCGGCTGGCCGAAACCCGCCAGCGCCAGCACCTGGCCGACGGCCTCGCGCGTGGGCTCGGGCACGCCGGGCGCGCGCGCGGCGCGCAGCTGCTCGGTCTCGAAGCGCAGCGGCGTGCGGTGCTTGCGCCACGCCTGGTAGAACAGCGCCACCGCGCGGTGCGTGAACACGTCCAGGAAGCGGCGCGCGCTGTGGTCGCGCTGCAGCGTCTCGCGCTGGGCGAAGAGCTCGGTGTAGAAGGCCGGCAGCGCCCCGCCCTGGCCCAGCAGGCCCATGAAGGCCGGCGTGATCTCGATGCGTTCGATGCGCGCGGGGTCGATGCCCTCGACGGGCGCCAGCGTCTTGCCGTCGCGCCGCGTGAGGGTGCGGAATTCGGCGATCTCGCTCGGCGGGAAGGCCATGGACAGCGAGTTGCGAAAGCGCAGCCGCTGCAGCAGGACGTCCTGCGGCGGCAGCCCGTGGTTGCGCACCTGCCAACGCTCCAGCAGCCGCACCGCCTGCATGAAGCCGTAGCGCTGGGGATCTTCCAGCAGGTGCTCGACCGCGCTGCGCAGGGCCAGCGCGTAACGCTCGCCCCCGCCCGCACCGCTGCCGAAGCGGGCGGTGATGGCGTGGATGCCGTCGCTGGCGCCCATGGCCTACAACAGGGGTGCCGCGCCGGCGCGGCGCGGGAAGCTGAGCACCGTCTCGCCGGTCTGCGACGACAGCACCACCAGCTGCGAGAAGCTGTTGGCGTGCACGTAGAGGCCGAAGAAGTGGTCGAGCACCGATGCAAACAGCCGAAGGCCGTGGCCAACGTAGGCGCCTTCGTCGACCACCAGCCGCACCTGCATGCCGCGCACGAAGGTGGGGAAAGGGTTGCCGGGCAGGCAGGCGCTGGTGGCCTGGTAGCTCACGTGCACCAGCCCGTTCACCAGGCGCCGGTTGATGGCGCTGCGCGGCAGGTCGTACAGGCGCAGCAGTTCCTGCAACGCCTGGGCGCCGGCGCCGGGCGTGGCGCCAGGATCGGCCGGGCGGCCGGCCGCGGCCTCCGGCACCTCAGCCCCCAGCGACAGGTGGTTCAAGGACAGCTGCGACACCAGCCGCCACAGGGCGCCCTGCCCGCGCTCGAAGCGGTGGCTGGGGGTGGGCACCCGCATCAGCCGGATCTCCCGCGCGATGCTGCCGCCTTCCAGGAACAGGTCGCCGCCCGCGTGGCCCACGGTGAGGTGGCTGGGCAGGTTGCGGTTGGTGGCCAGCACGTCGATCGACAGGGTGTCCGCCTGCGGCGCCATGGGGTCGAACTGGACGTCGACGATGCCGATCTCGGTCTCGTAGCCGGGGCTGCGCTCGGCCAGGGTTTCATTGCGCTGGCTGTACCAGTAGCGGCCGGCGTTTTCGCCCTCGGTCAGCAGGTGGTCGTGCTGCAGCGAATAGAAGGGCTTGAAGGCGTGGATGCTTTCGCCTTCCGGCGTTTGCTGCACGCGGAACACGCGCTCGATGCTGTGCACCTCGAAGCCGAAGGCGCGGCGCCCGCCGTCGGGCAGCACCGGGTAGGTGGTGTCGGCGTGGGTGATGCGGATGGGGTCGGCGCGCTGCTCGAACAGGTTCACCACCGGCGTGCAACCGGGCACCAGCGCCGACGCGTCCACCAGTTCCAGCTGCCGCGCCAATTCGG
Source organism: uncultured Aquabacterium sp. (assembly GCA_966211865.1). Taxonomy (GTDB): domain Bacteria; phylum Pseudomonadota; class Gammaproteobacteria; order Burkholderiales; family Burkholderiaceae_C; genus Pseudaquabacterium. Next base: position 7,160 of record CBIHPZ010000048.1, on the reverse strand, counting down.
AGTCACTGCGCAGCCCGGCCATCGCCAGGTGCAGGGTCAAACGCCGCGTCTTGGGTGCCAGCGCGCCCGTGGGCAGCGGCAGGTCGATGAAGTTGAACTTGGCCGGGAAGCCGAAGTACTCGGCCAGCAGGCGGTAGCCGGGGTGGGTGCGGGTGTCGTGCTCGACCAGCGCTTCGTGGTCGGCGAACCCGGCCAGGCGCGGCAGTGCGTCGGGCACATTCAATGCGCCCGGGCGCACCGCGGTCCAGGGCTGGTGCGCCTCGCCCTGCGCCATCGTGCCCACCACGTGGCCGGACAGCACCTCGCGCAGCGCATTGACCATCGAGGTCTCGCCATGCAGGTACAGGCGCAGCGTGTCCACGCCCAGCGTGCTCCACTGCACCTGGGGCGAGAGCAGCTCCAGCGTGATGGTGAATTCGGTGGTCGCCTCGCGCGGAAGCACGCTGCCGGTGGGCGCGTTGATGGCACCCCGGAAGCCGGCTTCCACCACCTGCAGCGGCAGCAGCGTCACGTCGTAGGCGGTGCGGAAGCGGCACTTCACGCCGCGGACCGGCCGGCTGTCCATCAGCGTGTGGCGTGGCACCGTCACGGCCTGGCTCATCTGCGCCGCGCCCGGCCCGAGGTCGAAGCAGGCCACCGAGCAGGACGGGAAAGGCCGCAGGTAATGCGGGTACATCACCTCCAGCAGCGATTCGGTGAAGAGCGGGAAGTCGTCGTCCAGGCGCTTGTGCACGCGCGCGGACAACAGCGCGAAGGACTGGATCAGGCGCTCGACATGCGGATCGTCGATCAGGTCGCTGGCTGCGGCCAGCCGGCCGCCGATCTCCGGGTAGGCCGCCGCGAACTCATTGCGATGCGACTGCAGGAAACCCAGTTCGCGCTGGAAATGCGGAAGCAGGTCCTTCATGCCGCCTCCGGCGCCGGGCGCGCCGCCTTCGTCACCGAGTAGCGGTTGGAGCCCGGCTGCAGCACCGCGTCGAAGCTGACCGGTTCCACGCTGGGGTTCAGCAGCAGCTTGGCGCGAATGGAGAACGCCAGGCCGGCGGTGCCGGGCAGGTTCTCGCGGACCCGCACGTCCACCTGCGTCAGCCGCTTGTCGTGGTCGGAGAGCGCCTTGCGCAGCGATTCGGTGATGCGCCGGCGATCGCGGTCACTGGCCATGCTCATCGACGTGATGTCGGGCAGGCCCAGCGTCAGCAGCGACTGCGCCAGGTGCGGCAGGCCATGCAGCTCTTCCGCTTCGTACGGCGCGTGGGCGTTGAGCAGCATCTCGATGTCGCGCGCGACCGACTCCTTGACCTGCTCGACCGAAAAGCGCGGTGCGGTGCCACCGCCGCGCTGGTTGCCGCCGTCGGCGCCGAGCAGTTTGTCGAGCAGGGAGGGGGTGTAGGTGTCCATGTGGCGGGTTTGCAGCGTGAAGCCCAACAAGGCGTGGGTCAGGCAGGATTCGAACCAACACCGCGGGTCCTGTCGATCCCACGAGTCACAACAGCCCGAGGCTCGCTGGCCCTCCCACGCCAGATTCGCTCGAGGCGCAGCGCTACAGGCACTCAATCCCTACAGGCACTCAATCGACACCAGCCTTTGCCGACGCCCCGAGGGCATCAATTGATACACCACCTCGCATCGCCCGACTGGACCTTCCAGCCGTTGGACCAGCAAGGCTGTCGTACCGGCGTACATGCAGCCGACCCAGTGGTGCTCACCGGGAGGCGGCGGGACAAGCTTCCATCGGACGCGCTGCTGCCCGTTTTCAATCCGGTCATCGGTCGGCACCAGCGAACTGAGGTCTCCGGCGCCCGTTCCCCAGTAGATTCCAGCCTGCTCCAGCCCGCGCTCTCCGCGGGGCGTCACCGCCGTCCATGGGCTCGGCACCTCGAGCAGTTGCGGGGCCTCATCAACGGTGCGTGGGCATTGAACGGTTGCCGCTCGACCAGGCACCGGCGCCATCGAACCGAGAATCAAGCCCAGGGCCGCCGCAACGCGGGCCGCGCATGCCGGCCTCATGAGGTCACTTACTCCACGACATAGAAGGCATCCCCGTCGTCGCTCCGAGACGTGCCCTTCGGCCGTCGGAAGCGAATGGAGCGCTGCAGCACCTTGCCCTGCGCCTTCCACTGATCGAGAACCAGGATGCGATCCGCGCTGTGCTCAAGGTAGATGGCCGCATGGCGGCCGAGGCCGTCGGTTGGGTACTTGCCTGCCGAATCAAAAGTGGCAATGACGGTGCCACGCGGGATGGTCCCCGACTTGGCTTCGGACACATGCACACCTTGACGCCAGGCAGGAGTCGCCGGCGCTCCCGCAGCCTGGCGCACGAATTCAACGCACTCCGTGTTGCCCTTTGAATTGACGTACTTTCCCGCCTCGAAGACTTCGCTCACGGCGACCAACAGTCGAAAGCTCAAAGCGATTTCCTTGGAGAGCACACATGATCTTCAGATCAGCGCGAATCTCAAACTGCAAATGCCTCAATGCCACCCGCGCTATCGTGGGTGCCATCGAGGCGACCTTCAGTGAGCAGCCCGAAAGCCGCTCACCTAGCACGCAGGAAGCGTAGATGGTCTGAAGATCAGACCGCGACGTTCTTGCGCAGGTCCCAGCCGGCGGTGCCGGTGGAAACCGGGGGATTGCCGCTGGTGTCGGTGTGCATGTATTCCCAGACGATCTTGCCGTACTTCAGGCCGAAGGTCTCGGAGGGCAGTTCGCCGGAGCCGATGGTGGTCGTCACGGACGACACAACCACGTCCTCCATGATGATCTTCCAGAACGGAACACGGGTCTGCGACGTCGCCGTGGAGCTCTTGCCGCCCGCAGCGCGATAGGCCACGACCTCGACCTTCGGGTACGTCGTTGCGGCCGAAGAGGCCCGCAGCAGCTTCGACGTGGCCTTGTCGATGTCCTTCGTGAAGAGCATTTCACCGTGCTCGGTGCGCTCGGCCGTGTGGCCGCCGGCGCTGGAGGCGCTGGACGACTTGGGCTGGAACACGGAATGCGAGACCGAGTTGACTTCGATTTCGTCCTTGTGCTTGGTGTCCGTGCTGTCGCCGTTGAGCTCGCTGGCGCCCACGAACTTGACGTAGATATCCTTCATTCAAAAACCTCCTAGTGGTCAACCCTTCTGGGACGATGGCAGCTCGGCGACGAGACGAAGGGACACGGAAAGCTCGTCGAGCTGGAAATGGGGCCGAATGAAAGCCACGGCTCGGTACGAGCCCGGCTTGCCCGGCACCTCAGACACTTCAATGCTGGCCTGGCGCAAGGGATACGTGGCCTTGGTTTCCTGCGTGGCGTTGTCGTCTTCGACGACGTACTGGCGGATCCAGCGGTTGAGGAAGTCCTCAACGTTCTTGGATGAAGCGAAGCTGCCGATCTTGTCGCGCATCATCGCCTTCAGGTAATGCGCAATGCGGCACACGCTGAAGATGTATTGCAACTGCGCCGACAGGACGGCATTGGCATTGGCCGAGTCGAGGTCGTACTTCTTGGGCTTCTGCGCAGACTGCGCGCCGAAGAATGCGGCGTAGTCCTTGCCCTTACAGTGCACCAGGGGCATGAAACCGAGGTCGCTCAGTTCCTTTTCGCGGCGATCGGTGATGGACACTTCGGTCGGGCACTTCAGTGCCACTTCACCGTCGTCGGTCTTGAAGGTGTGGGTCGGCAGGTCTTCGACCAGGCCGCCACCTTCCACGCCACGGATGGCCGCGCACCAGCCGAAGTCCTCGAACGCTGCGGTCAGCCGTGCGCCCATCGCGTAGGCGGCATTGACCCACAGGTACTTCGAGTGGTCGGTGCCGTCCACGTTCTCGAGGAAATTGAAGCCTTCGACGACGTTGCCTTCCTTCGGGTCGTAGGGCAGGCGGCCCAGGAAGCGTGGGAGGGTGAGGCCGACGTAGCGCGAGTCTTCGCATTCACGGAAGTACTGCCACTTGGCGTATTCCACCGTGTCGAAGACCTTGGCCAGGTCGCGCGGACGGCCCAGGTCGGCGAAGCTGTCCAGGCCGAACAGCTCGGGCGACGCGGCCGAGATGAAGGGCGCGTGGGCCGCGGCGCCCACGTGCGCCATCTGCTCGATGAAGTACATGTCTTCGGCATTGCGGCTGAACTCGAAGTCGCCGATCAGCGCGCCGAAGGGCGCACCGCCGAAGGTGCCGAATTCCTCTTCGTAGACCTTCTTGAAGAGGGCGCTCTGGTCGAATTCGACCGCGCTGCGGAAGTCCTTGACCAGCTCCTTCTTCGTTGCATTGAAGACCTGGATCTTCATGGCCACGCCGGTGGAGGTGTGCTTGCACAGGTAGTGCAGGCCGGTCCAGCTGGATTCCAGCTTCTGGAACTCGGGGTGGTGCATCACCTCGCTGAGCTGGTCGCTCAGCAGCTTGTCGATCTCGGCGATGCGGGCGTCGAGCGTGACGCTCAGGTTGTTCGATAGCACCACCGTGCCTTGCATCACCTCGCGCACCAGTTCGCCAATGAGGTCCTTGGCGCGGGCCCGTTCGTTGTCCGACCGGGCCACCTTGCTCTGGGTGACGATCTGGTCGAGCAGGCTGGTTTCTGCAGGGGCGGCGGCAGGGGCTTGCTGCTGTTCGGCGATGGCGGCGTTCATGGCGCGGGTTCCTCGTTCAGTGCGGCGTCGCGCGGATGGCGCGGACTGTCATTCGGCATGGGCCGACCGCATCAGCGATATCGCTTGCGGTGCGGCGCGTGCGCGGCGCGCTTATTCGGCGCGCGGGGTGGTTTCCTTGCTCAGCTGCGTCAGCTTCTCGGTGCTCGCCAGCACTTCGCCGAGCAGGTCTTCGAGCTTGTCGTTGCCGGCCAGCTTGTTGCGCAGGTCGGAGAGCTTGCTGCGCGCTTCCAGCAGGCGGCGCAGCGGTTCCACTTGCTGCACCACCGATTCCGGACGGAAGTCATCGACCTTTTCAAATGCCAGATTGACGCCGAACTCTCCCCCTTCGGGACTGAGCTTGTTCTTCACACGGTAGCTGGCCTTGGGCGCCATGCCCTTCATCACGTCATCAATGTTGTCGAGGTCGACATTGACGAACTTGCGGTCCTTCAGCTTCGGCAGCGGCTTCTCGGGATCCGGCTGGCCGGTGAAATCACCAAGCACGCCGACGACGAAGGGCAATTCCTTCTTCTCGATCGCGTCGCCGATCTCGACGTCGTAGGTGAGTTGAACGCGCGGCGGGCGGACTTTCTGCAGCCGCTTCTGGACGCTATCTCTCTTCGCCATGGCGCTTCCTTTCTGGGTTCGGGGTTCAGTTCAAGAGCTTGAAGGGGTCGGCCGAGGCCGGCTTCGGGGTCGGTGCCGCGGCCGCGGCCCTGGGTGCTGGGTTCGGTGCAGGCGGCCGCGCGGCGGGCGCTGCGGCCGGTGCCGGCGTGGCGGACGGCACGGCGGCCACCGGTACCACGGCGCCGGCGCTTTGGCGGCCATTGCCATTGCCATTGCCTCGTGGCACAGCGGTCACGGTATTGACCGCCGGTGTCGCCACCGGCGCGGCGGCCGGTGCGACAACAGCCGTTGCGGCACGCGCCTGCGGTGCCTGTGACGCCGGCTTCGCCACCGCCTGGGGCGCCTGCGCCGCAGCGCGCGCGGGCGCTTCGGCACGCACCGGGGTGGACGTCGAATCGCCCAGCGCCTCGCGCATCGCGCGCGTCAGGCCCAAGGCCTCGTCGCGGCTGCCCACCGAATAGCTCTCTCGCTCGCGCAGTGCCATCAGCGAGACGGTGGACAAGCGCAGGCCGCTGAGCGCCAGCACGCTGTGCGCCAGCGCGTCGTCACCGTCGCGCTGCAGCACCTCCTGGGCCGAGAGGATGGCATTGCCGTAATCGGCCGCGTCGAAGTAATCCTGCGCCAGGCTTTGCCATGGCGACTTCTGCGTGGGGTAGGCCTTGGCGGCACTGCGCCAGGCCTGGCGCGCACGTTCACGCTGGCCGGACGACTGCGCGGACTGCGCCTGCTGCATCCATTCCTGCAGCGTGGGCTGCGCGGGTGCCGGAGCGGGCGCTGCCGCCTGTTGGACTTGCGGAGCGCCGGCACAACCGGCCAGCCACAGCACCGCGGCCAGCGTGCCTGCCGCGGATGACGCTCGCCAACCATCCCTAACCATGCAGCACCCCCCTAGTTCGTGCTATCGACGAAACGACGCGGCACCTGGGGCGCCCGTCGCGAGCGGCGAATGTACTGGGATTCAATGAATGAGCCCCCCCACGTTCTTGGGATCGATTCCGCGCTGCGATTGGTGCGCGGTGGCTGTTCGGGCACGGACAATGGCAAACATGCCCACACCCATCCATCTGCCCCGTCTTGCTTGCATGCGAAGTGGTTGGAAGGCCTGCCTGAGCGGGCTGCTCGCATTGGCCGTTTCGGGCTGCTCCACCCAGGGCGGAGGAGCCCTCGACAAGGCACTCGAGATCGTCGGCGTGAAGGCTCCGCCGGTGATCGAACAGCTGCCCAAGGAACTGCCCGTTCAGCCGCGCAAACTGGCGCTTCGGCTGCACGCCGGCGAACACTTGAATACCGACACCACAGGACGGTCACTTGCAGTTGTTGCGCGCATTTACAAGCTGCGGGCGATCGATGCTTTCATGCAGGTGCCGTACGACAGTTTTGCCGGCAGCAATGCCGATCGCAACGAGGCCTGGAACCGCGACGTGGTGGAGGTGCGCGAAGTGGTGATGGCACCGGGCCAGCGCCACGAGGTCATCGAAACGATTGCACCGGGCACATCGCATCTGGCCGTGGTGGCGCTTTTCAGGTCGCCTGCGGAGCAGCGCTGGCGCTTCGTCTTCGACGCCAAGAGCGCCAGTGCCGGCGGAGCGAACGGCATCACCGTGGGCCTGCATGCCTGCGCGATGAGCGTGGCCGAGGGACCCGTGGTCGACGCCGCACTGGAGACACAGCGGCTCGCCGGCGTGCGTTGCAAGTGATCTTCGCCGCGCGACTCGCATGGCCGCCCATTTCATTGATTAGCCCCGAGGTGATTCCGTGATTCCTTCTTCCAAAGTGCTCTGGGGTGAAGGCCTGTTCCTGCGGCCCCAGCATTTCCAGCGCCAGGACGCGTACCACGAGTGGCGGCTGGCCGAGGTGGCGCGCACCCTGCACCCTTATGCCTGGGGTGTGCGCCGCCTGCGCGTGGATGCCGACGCCCTGGCCAGTGGCG
>CBIHPZ010000047.1:0-12872 GCA_966211865.1 uncultured Aquabacterium sp. | reverse complement strand
ACACCTGGCGCGACCCGCTGGACCGCGTGGCCGCGCTGGCCGATGCGCGCGGCATCGCGCTGGCCACGCCGGAGATCGGCGAGGTGCTGACGCTGAACCGCGCGCGGGAGAACAAGCGCTGGTGGGAAGGCCTGCGCTAGCTGGCCAGGGCCTTGCTCCCTCAGCCCGCGGGCGGCTCGGGCAGCGGGCGCACGCACTCCGCCCGCCGCGGCCAGGGAACGCGGTCGAGCAGCGCGTCCCAGCCCGGTTGCCAGGCCGGCCAGTCGTGGCCGCCGGCCGTGACGACGACCCGTTCAGGGGGAAGCGCTGCAGCCAGCAGGCGCTGCGCCGCAACGAAGCGATCCCGGTCGCCGAAGCCGAGGAAGATCGGCAGGCGGTACGGCGGCGAAGGCGGGATCGGGCCCGCGCCCGTCTGGCGCTGCAGCCAGCGCCAGAGGTGCCGGTCCGTCTCATTCGGCGTGGAGCCGGGGGTGAAGGGCGCCAGCGGCGGCGCTTGCCACCGGCCCAGGCCACCCGAGCGGGTCACCTCGGCCACCACCTCTTCCTCACCCAGGTAGGGTGCCAAGGCCACCACCCCGGCGATGTCGCCCGGATGCCGGGCGTCGTAAAGCAGGGCGCCATAGCCGCCCAGGCTGATGCCCGTGAGCCAGACCTCACGGCGGCCGCCCTGGTGCGCCGGCACCAGCACGTCCTCACGAAGGGCTTCGAAGACCACGCGTTCCTGGTAATACCCGAGATGAGCGTCCACCAGGGCCACGTCCACATCGAAGCCCCGGCGGCGCACCGCCGCGACGAAGCCGCGCGACACCAGCTCGGCCAGGGCCATGCCCCGCCCCGGCATCAGCACGACCAGCGGCCGCGGCAGCGCAGAAGCCGCAGCGCAGGGCGCCGTGTCGAGAACCTGAACCAGCGGACGGACCGTGGGCCGCAGCTCGGCACAGCCGGCCATGGCCATGGCCGCGCCGAGCACCAGCATTGCCCGCAGCACCGGCATCGCGCCGCAGGAAGCGCCGGTCCGGCGCATCACGCGGGCTCGCGGTGGGGCGGGCGGGGCCATGGCGCCACCCGGCGGGTCGGCGTGCGGGTCGGCGCGCGGGTCGGCGCGCAGGCCGGCGGCACCGCGCCGGGCATCAAACCCCGCCGGCGGACATCGGCGAGCCCAGCTGACGGCTCGGTTCGTTGCTGCCAGAAGCTGCTGCACAGGGTCCACGGGCACAGTTTGCCCGCCAGGCGACGCTGCGCCGCTGAGGCCCTTCGGCCGAAGTGTTCAATGGCCATCCCGCCCTTCGGTCACCGCGTGGCAGGCCACGCGGATGCCCTGGAACGTGACCAGCGCCGGGCGTTCGCGCTGGCAGCGCTCGGTGGCCAGTGCACAGCGCGGGTGGAAGGCGCAGCCGCTGGGCGGGTTCAGCGGGTTGGGCACCTCGCCCTGCACCGGCGTGCGCTGGCGGCCGCTCATCTGCACGTCGGGAATCGCGTCCAGCAGCATGCGGGTGTAGGGGTGCCGCGGGCGGGAGAACAGCGTGTGCTTGTCGGCCAGCTCCACCAGCCGGCCCAGGTACATCACGCCCACCTGGTCGCTGACGTGGCGCACCACCGCCAGGTTGTGCGAGATGAAGAGATAGGTCAGGCCCTGGCGCTGCTGCAGGTCGCGCATCAGGTTCAGCACCTGGGCCTGCACCGACACGTCCAGCGCCGAGGTCGGCTCGTCGCACACCAGGAATTCGGGCCCGGTGGCCAGTGCGCGGGCGATGGAGATGCGCTGCCGCTGTCCGCCCGAGAACTGGTGCGGGAACTTGTGCATGTCGGCCGCGGCCAGGCCCACGGCCTGCAGCAGTTCGCCCACGCGCTCGCGCAGCTCGGCGCGGCCGTCCAGCAGGCGGTGTTCCAGCAGCGGCTCGGCCACGATGTCGCGCACCCGCCAGCGCGGGTTCAGGCTGGCATACGGGTCCTGGAAGATCATCTGCATGCGCCGGCGCCATGCCGCCGCCGCGCGGCCCGTGCCACGGCCCCCGGCGGCCTGGCCGTCGATGCGGATGGCGCCGCGGTCGGGCGTGTACAGGCCCATCAGCAGGCGCGCCACGGTGCTCTTGCCGCAGCCCGATTCGCCCACCAGCGCCAGCGTGCTGCCGCGGGGAATGTCGAAGCTGACGCCATCGACCGCATGCACCGTGCGGCGCGGCTGCCGTTCGATGACGCGCGTGAGCCACGGTGCGGAGACGTCGAAGGTCTTGCCCAGGTCCTCCACCTGCACCAGCGCCGGTGCGCGGGCCGTCTGCGGCTGCACGGCGGGGGCGTTGGCACGCGCTGCAGGCGCCACGCGAATGGGGTTGGCGGCGCGGTTCATGCGGCTCTCCGGAGAAGGGGGGCGTGCAGCCAGCAGGCGGCGCGCGTGGCGCCGGTGTCCAGCAGCTCGGGGCGTTCGGTGTGGCAGCGTTCCATGGCACGGTCGCAGCGCGGGTGGAACGCGCAGCCGCCGGGCATCGCGTTCAGCCGCGGCATGGCGCCGTCCACCTGCTGCAGGCGCTCGCGCTCCTCGTCCATGGCCGGAATGGAGCCCATCAGTCCCCGCGTGTAGGGGTGCTGCGGCGCATGGATGATGTCGGCCACCGGCCCGATCTCGGCCACGCGGCCGGCGTACATCACGGCCACGCGGTGGCAGGTCTCGGCGATCACGCCCATGTCGTGCGTCACCAGCATCACCGCCGCGCCGTGTTGCCGGCACACCCGCTTCAGCAGCGCGATGATCTGCGCCTGCACCGAGACGTCCAGCGCGGTGGTCGGCTCGTCGGCCACGATGAGGCGCGGCTCGCCGGCCAGCGCCAGCGCAATCACCACCCGCTGGCGCATGCCGCCGGAAAACTGGTGCGGGTATTGCGCCAATCGCGCCTCGGGCGCGGGAATGCCGGTTTCGGCCAGCAATTGAATGGCGCGTTCACGCGCCTGTTCGGCCGACAGCGGCAAATGCGCGCGAATGGTTTCCACCAGCTGCTCGCCCACGGTGAAGAGCGGGTTCAGCGAGGTCAGCGGGTCCTGGAAGATGGCGCCGATGTGGCGGCCGCGCAGGCGCCGCAGCGCCAGCGCATCCAGGTGGTCGATGCGCTGGCCGTCCAGGCGGATCTCGCCGCCGGCCACGCGGCCGGGTGGTTCCAGCAGGCCGATGATGGCCGCGCCGGTCAGCGACTTCCCGGCGCCGGATTCACCCACCACGCCCAGGATCTCGCCGGGGTGGATGTCGAAGGACACGCGGTCCAATGCGCGCAGCGTGCCGCGCCGCGTGGGGAATTCCACGCACAGGTCGCGCACTTCAAGCAAGGGCTTGGTCATCGCAATGCCTCTTTCATTGCAGGCGGGGATTCAGCGCGTCGCGCAGCCAATCGCCGAACAGGTTCACGCTCAAGGCGATCAGCACCAGCATGGCGCCGGGGAACACCACGATCCACCACTGCCCGGAAAACAGGAAGGCATTGCCGGTGCGGATCAGCGTGCCCAGCGACGGCGAGGTGGGCGGCACGCCCACGCCCAGGAAGGACAGCGTGGCTTCGGTGATGATGGCCGTGGCCACCTGGATCGTCGCCAGCACCATCACCGGCCCCAGCACGTTGGGCAGCACGTGGCGCCGCATGATGCGCAGCGCCGGCACGCCGATCACGCGCGCGGCCTGCACGTATTCCTTTTCCCGCTCCACCAGCGTCGATCCGCGCACCGTGCGGGCGTACTGCACCCAGCCGGTCATCGCAATCGCGGCGATCAGCACCGCGAAGGCGAGCGTCTCGCTGGCCTGCGGGAACACGGCCTTGCCGATGCCGTCGATCAGCAGCGCCACCAGGATGGCGGGGAAGGACAGCGTCACGTCGCAGACCCGCATGACGATGGCGTCGACCTTGCCGCCGACGAAGCCGGACACCAGCCCCAGCGCCACGCCCACCACCATCGACAGCAGCACCGAGGCCAGCCCGACGAAGAGCGAGATGCGCGCGCCATACATCAGCGCCGACAGGATGTCGCGCCCCTGGTCGTCGGTGCCCAGCAGGTAAGTGGCGCGGCCACCGGCCATCCAGGCCGGGGGCAGGCGCGAGTCCATCAGTTCCAACGTGGCCAGGTCGAAGGGCGTGTGCGGCGCCGCCCAGTCGGCCAGCAGCGCACAGCCCAGGCAGACGATGCCGATGAAGGCCGCCAGCAGCGCCATCGGCGAGTGGGTGAAGCTGTGGCCCAGGTCGCTGTCGAGGCAGCGGGCCAGCCAGCCCGGCTCGCGGGCAGCGGGGGGCGAGGCGGTGGGCAGCGGGCGCGCGGCCGCTGCGGCGGGGGAATTCATCGGAGGTTCTCCATGCGGCGGCCACCCGCGGGCCAGGCCGCGGGCGTGCGTTCAGGAAGGTGCCCGGCGCAGTGGCGCGCGGGGCAGCGTTAACGTGCCAAAGACGCGTCAGTGGATCGTCACGGCTGCGGCTTGACCGTGGCGTAGCGGAACAGCATGAAGTTGTCCGCCAGCTGCACGATGTCCACGTCCTTCCGGCTGGCCCAGGCCAGCGCCTGCTGGTGCAGCGGGATGTGGCCGATGTCGTCCTGGTGCAGTTTCATCGCCTCGCGCATCTGCGCCAGGCGCGCCTCGGTGTCCGTCTCGCCCTGGATCTTCGCGATCAGCTCGTCGACCTTCGGGTTGCTGTAGCTGCCCAGGTTGAAGGTGCCGGCCGGGCCTTCGGGCGTGTGCACCAGCGAGAACAGCGCGTTGTGCGCGTCGTAGGTGTTGGGCGTCCAGCCCAGCAGGTACAGCGGCGACTCGCGCTTCAGGATGCGCGGGAAATAGGTGATCTTGCTTTCGACGCTCAGGTTCACCTTCACGCCCACGCGCGCCAGGTTGGCGGCCACGGCCTGGCAGATGGCCGCGTCGTTCACGTAGCGGTCGTTCGGGCAGTTCATGCCCACGCTGAAGCCATTGGGGTAGCCCGCGTCGGCCAGCAGCTTCTTCGCCGCCTCGGGGTCGAAGGGCAGGCGCTTGTTCATGTCGGCCACGAAGCCGTTCACCCCCGGGGCCACCATCAGCGCGGTGGGCGTGGCGGCGCCGCGCATCACGCGGGTCTTGATCGCCTCCACGTCAATCGCCTGATAGAGCGCCTGGCGCACCCGCTTGTCCTTGAACGGGTTCTTGCCCTTCACGTTGGACGACGGCAGCTCGTCGCGCTTCTGGTCCATGCCCAGGAAGATGGTGCGCAGCTCCGGCCCCTGCATCACCTTCACCTTCGCGTCGGCCTTCAGGCGTTCCACGTCCTGCAGCGGCACCGGCTCCATCAGGTCCACGTCGCCGGACAGCAGCGCGGCCACGCGGGTGGCATCGGCGCTGATGGGGGTGAACACCACCTCGTCGACGTTGCCCTCGATCTTTCCCCAGTAACGGGCGTTGCGCACGAACACCGTGCGCGTGCCCGGCTGCCGCTCCTTCAACCGGTAAGGCCCGGTGCCGTTGGCCTTGAAGGACGCGGCGTTCTCCACGCCCTTGCGGCGGTCCACCGGGCGCTCGGCCTTGTTCTCCTCGCACCACTTCCTGCTCATGATGTAGACCTGCGTGATGACGCCGGGCAGGATGGGCACCGGCGCGCTGGTCTCGATCTCCACCGTGAAGTCGTCGAGCTTGCGCACCTCCTTGATGGCGCCCACCATGCTGCCCAGGTCCGAGCCTTCGCCGCGCGCGCGGTTGAAGGAGAACACCACGTCGTCGGCGGTGAAGGGCGTGCCGTCGTGGAAGGTGACGCCCTTGCGCAGCGTGAAGCTCCACAGCGTGGGGCGCAGCCGGCGCCAGGCCGTGGCCAGGCCGGGCGTCAATTGCAGGTTGCGGTCGCGCGCCACCAGCGGTTCGTAGATGTTCCCGGTGATGGACAGGGTCAGCACCTCGTTCAGCGCATACGGGTCCATCGATTGCGCGTCGCCCTGGTTGGCGACCCGCAGCGTGGCGGCGTTGGACAGCAGCGCGCAGGCGGCCAGGGCCGTGCCCAGCAAGGTTCTTTGCAGTTTCATGAGGTCTCCGGGTTGCAGGGATCAGGACTCGACGGGAACAGGAAGGGAATGCGCGCCACGGCACACGGCCCATGGGATGCGGCCCATCAATGGATCAGTTGATGGCCCGCCGACGGTCACGGCGGCAGGCCGGCGCGGCTTCAGCGGGCGCTCGTCACCAATGCCCGCAGCCGCGGGTCGACGACGGCGTAAAGCAGGTCCACCAGCAGGTTGATGCTGACGAAGATCACCGACACCATGCAGAGGTACGCGGCCATCACCGGCACGTCGGACACGCCAATGGCCTGCACGAACAGCAATCCCAGGCCGGGCCATTGGAATACGGTCTCGGTGATGATCGCGAAGGCGATCAGCCCGCCCAATTGCAAACCCATGATGGTGATGACCGGCACCAGCGTGTTGCGCAGCGCATGGCGGAAATGCACCACCCGGTCGGCCAGGCCGCGGGCCCGCGCGAACTTGATGTAGTCGGTGCGCAGCACCTCCAGCATCTCGGCGCGCACGAGGCGCGTGAGCAGGCTGACCTGGAAGGCCGCCAGCGTGACGGCCGGCAGCACGAGGTGCTTCAGGCCATCGAGGGTGAGCAGGCCGGTGGACCAGAAGCCCAGCTGCACCACGTCGCCGCGGCCGAAGCTGGGCAACACCTTCCACACCACCGCGAACAGCAGGATCAGCAGGATGCCCAGCAGGAAGGTGGGCACCGACACGCCGGCGAGCGACAGGAACATCACCGCCTGCGCGCTGGCCTTGCCGCGCCGCAAGGCTGCGAAGACGCCCAGCGGAATGCCCACCACCAGCGCGATCACGGCGGCGGCCAGCGCCAGCTCCAGCGTGGCGGGCAGCCGCTCGGCCAGCAGCGACGACACGCGCCGCCCCTGCGACAGGCTGAGCCCGAATTCGCCCTGCGCGGCATTGCGCACGAAGTGGCCGAACTGCACGATGGCCGGCTGGTCCAGCCCCAGGGCCTTGCGCAGGTCCTGCCGTTGCTGTTCGGTGGCGTCCTGGCCCAGCAGGCTGGTGACGGGGTCGCCCACGTACTGGAACAGCGAGAACGAGACGAAGCCGACCGTCAGCAGCACGAGCAAGCCAGCCGCCAGGCGCCGAAGAATGAATGAGACCATGGCGATGCACCGGGCCTGCGGTCAGGCCAGCGCCGCGGCGTCGGCCAGCGTGTGGTGCTGCGCCCAGTCGCCCAGGCGACCCATGAAGCGGTTGCAGGCTTCCATCTGGCCCACGGCCACGAATTCATTGGCCTTGTGCGCCTGCTCGATGCTGCCGGGCCCGCACAGCAGCGTGTCCACGCCGGCGTCCGCATACTGGCCGGCCTCGGCGCCGTAGGGCACGGCGGTGGCGGCGCCTACCGCGCCAAAGGCGCGGGCCAGCGCGGTGGCGCGGCTGTCTTCCGCGGCCGCGAAGGCCGGGAAGCGGGCCACCTGGCGCGTGTGCCAGGTGATCTTCCCGGCATCGGTGCCCAGCACGCGGCGCAGGCGTTCGGCCACGCGCATTTCCACGGTGGCCAGCAGTTCTTCCGCGTTGTCGAGGTCGCGGAAGCGCAGTTCCCACAGCAGCGTGGCGTGCTCGGCCACGATGTTGCGCGCGGTGCCGCCATCCAGCATGCCGACATTGATGCTCGGGCCGCTGGGGTCCATGTCGTACGGGTAGCGCATGCGCCGCAGCGTGCGGCCGAATTCGGTCAGCTCGCTCACCATCTCGGCCGCGGCCTCGATGGCGCTGGCACCGTGCTGCGGCACGCTGGAATGCGCGGGCTGGCCGCGGAATTCGGTGATGAGCGCCAGCATGCCCTTGTGCGCGACCACCGGCTGCATCAGCGTCGGTTCGCCCACCACCGCAATGGCGGGCCGGGCCACCTGGCGGCCGAAGGCCTGGATCATGCGCGGCGCACCCAGGCAGCCCACTTCCTCGTCGTAGCTCAGGGCCAGGTGGATCGGCGTCTTCAGCCGCTGCCGCAGGAACATCGGCACGGCCGCCAGCGCGCAGGCCAGGAAGCCCTTCATGTCGCAGGTGCCACGGCCGTAGAGCCGGCCGTCCGCCTCGTGCAGGGTGAACGGATCGGTGTGCCACTGCTGGCCGTCCACCGGCACCACGTCGGTGTGCCCGTGCAGGCAGATGCCGCCGCCGTCCACCGGCCCCAACGTGGCATACAGGTTCGCCTTGCTGCCATCGTCATTGTTCGTTATGTGCGCGCTGACACCGTATCCGGCCAGGTAATGGCGCACCCAGTCGATCAGCGCCAGGTTGCTTCGGTGCGAGGTCGTGTCGAAGGACACCAGCTTGGCGAGCATCTCGCGGCTGGTGAATTGCTGGGCAGCGGCCATGGGTCGTCCTTGTTCGGGCGTGAGGGGTTGGAAGGGTCAATGCAACGGCTTGGCGGCGGCTAGCGCAGCAGTCGCCCGTCGCGGCCGACCAGCGTCATGTCGACCGCCTGCAGCGACAGGCGCGCCTGCTCGCTGTAGCGCACGCGGAAGTCGGCCACCTGCAGTTCGCCGGCGGCGTGCGCCGCGGCCAGCACGCCTTCGCGGGTCAGTGGCCGGGCACGGGCCAGGATCTCGCCCAGCACGCGGCCCGCCACGTAGCCTTCCAGCGACACGTAGGTGCTGGGCATGTCGGCGTTCCAGCGCAGGCGGTCGGCCGCGAAGTCGCGCGTGATCATCTTGTCCACGCTGCCGGGCGAAGGCATCACCTGCGTCAGGCTGACGCCGCGCGCCGCGTCCGGGCCGGCCAGCCGCACCATCTCCTGGGTGTTGACCTGGCCCAGCGAATACACCGGCAGCCACGCGCCGAAACGCTCGCGCAGCGCCTTCACGGCGGCGGAATGGGCCGGGCCCACGGCGATCAGCACCACCGCATCGGGCGCAAGGTCACCCAGCGCGGCCACCGTGTCCCGGATGGCCTGCTGCTGCAGCGCGGCTTCAGGCCGCTGCTCGAAGCCGAGGTTGGCGCTGAGCGTGATGCCCGCCGCACCCGCCCATTGCGGCACCAGGCCCGACAAGGCCGGGCCGGCACCCGCCTTGTAATAGACGAAAGCCACGCGCTTGCGGCCCAGCCCGGCCGCATGCGCGAACATGGCTTTCACTTCGTCATTGAAGCTGGCCCGAATGGGAAAGACGTGGGGCGCCGACAGCGCCTCCGGCAATCCGGTGAGTGGCGCGAAACAGGCCAGGTGATGGCGCTCGAGAAAGCGGTCCGTGACGAGCCGCAGGGTGGTCTGTGTGCCCAGCCCGCCCACCAGCGCCACCGCACCGTGCCTGTCGACCAATTGCTGCGCCAATGCGAGCGTCAGGTCTGGATTGAATTGGTCGTCCAGCAGCGTGAGCATCAATCGGCGCCCCTGCACGCCACCCGCGGCATTGATGCGCCGCACCGCCAATTGCAGGCCGGCGTGGTATTCGCCGGCCAGCAGCTTCGTGACCGGATTGCTCAGCGAGGCCAGTTGGCCGACGACCACCGGCTCCTGCGCTGCCGCCGCCAGTGGCAGCAGCAGCGCGCACGCCAGCAGGCCCGGAAAGAACGATCGCAGTGCGTTCCGCAACACCGATCTGGTGCATTGCATGAATTCGCGGAATCCTGCACATTCCATCGCCTGCTCCTGGCTCCCCGCTGGGTGGGCGCAGTCTAGCCACGGCCATCGAACGAAGAAAATGCATCTTCTGCCTCCATGAATGAATTTTTTTGCTGATGATCACGCTGAAGCAAGTGCGCTACTTCCTGGCCGCCGCCGAGGCCGGGCAGTTCTCCACCGCCGCCGCCCGGGTGGCCGTGACGCAGACCGCCATCACCGCGGCGATGCGGGAGCTGGAGCAGGAATTGGGCGTTGCGCTGTTCGAGCGGCGCCATGCCGCCGGCGTGTCATTGACGCCGGAAGGCCACCGCTTCCTGCTGCATGCGCAGGACATCATTGCGGCGGTGAATTCGGCCATGAGTGCCCCGATGCTGGCCGACCGCCACACCAGTGGCCGCCTGCGCATTGGCGCCACCCATTTGATGCTGGGCCATTACATCGTGCCGGCCATGGTCCGCTTTTCGAAAGCCTATGAGCGCATCGAGGTGGACCTGGTGGAAATGACGCGGCCCATGGTGGAGCAGGCCCTCGTCTATGGCGAATTGGATGCCGGCGTGCTGTGGCTGGACAACCTGGAGAACACCACCGAATTGGAATCGCTGGTGGTGGCCCATTCACGCCGGCAATTGTGGACGGGGCTGGACCACCCGCTGCTCAAGCGCAAGACCGTGTCCCTGCACGACCTGCAGGACGAACCGTATGCGCTGCTGGACATCGACGAGATCCCGAAGAACACCATGGCGTTCTGGGCCCTTCAGGGGCTGGAGCCCAACGTGCGGTTCCGCTCGTCCAGCCTCGAGGCCATCCGCAGCATGGTGGCCTACAGCCGCTGCGTCACCATCCTGGGCGACGTGTCGTACCGCCCCTGGTCGCGCGAAGGGCTGAAGGTGGAAACCCGCCCGCTGATCGACGGGCTGCCCACCATCGAGGTGGGCCTGGTCTTCAAGCGCCAGACCGAGCGCAACCCCGCGCTGGAGGCCCTGAAAGGCTTCCTGCGGGTCGCCATCAGCCTGGATGGGATGGGGACGGGCATGGCACTGGCTTGACGCTGCCGGGCAGCGGGCGGGCGATGATCGTGTCGGCCGCAGCGGGCCCGACGGGTGCAGCGATTGCCCCGCACGACAGATTCATCCACCGGAGGCACCCATGACGACCCCCGACCGCCCCACCCTCGTCTTCGCCTGCGCCCACCTGTGCGACGAGCGCCTGTACGCCGCGCAGACCGCCGCGCTGAACGACAGCCACGGCTGCCGCGTGCTGGTCTTCCGCGAGCAGGACACCCTGGGCGCGATGGCCGAGGCCCTGCTGGCCGCCGCACCGCCGCGCTTCACCCTGGTCGGCCTGTCACTGGGCGGCTACGTCGCGTTCGAGGTCATCCGCCGCGCGCTGCCGCGCATCGAACGCCTGGTGCTGATGGACACCACCGCCGCCGCGGACACCGAGAAGAAGCGCACCGGCCGCCTGGCCGACATCGCGCTGGTGCAATCGCAGGGCCTGGAAGCGCTCATTCCCGAACTGCCGAAACGCTTCCTGCTGCCGGCGCACCAGCAGGACCCGGCACTGGCCGGCCTGGTGGGCAGCATGGCGCGCGCCGTGGGCGCGGACGCGCAGCGCCGCCAGCAGCAGGCCATGCTGGGCCGCCCCGATTCCCTGGCCGACCTGGAGCGCGTGCGCGTGCCCACGCTGGTGCTGTGCGGCCGGCAGGACAGCGTGACGCCGCTGGCCGACCACGAAGCCATGGCCGCACGCGTGCCGGACGCCACGCTGGCGGTGATCGAGGACAGCGGCCACCTGTCGACCATCGAGCAGCCGGCCGCGGTGACCCAGGTGCTGCGCGACTGGCTGGCCAGCACCGCCTACGCGTGCGGCCGCCCCACCGGCCTGGCTTGACGCACCGCAAGCCCCTGCCGTGCGTGGCGTGACACGCTGCCGGTGTTCGTCGCCCACCGAGCCCGCCATGCCGCTGCCCGCCACCCTGAAGATCATCCACGACGAGCACGCCGCGCTGGCCGCCATGCTGCGCAGCCTGCTGATGCTGCTGGCCAAGCACCGGCGCGAGAGCACGCTGCCCGACTTCGGCACGCTGCGCGCGATGCTGTTCTACGTCGACGAATTCCCCGAGCAGCGCCACCACCGCAAGGAATCGGAACTGCTGTTTCCCAAGCTGCGCGCGCGCACGCCGCTGTCGCGGGAACTGCTGGACCACCTGGACGAGGACCACGCGCGCGGCGAGCGCCGCATCCGCGACCTGCAGCATGCGCTGCTGGCCTTCGAGATGATGGGAGAAGCGCGGCGCGATGCCTTCGAGCGCAGCGCGCAGGCCTACGTCGACTTCTACCTGGCCCACATGGCGCTGGAAGAGCGCGAGGTGCTGCCGCTGGCGCAGAAGGTGCTGACCGCCGAGGACTGGGCCGACCTGGACGAGGCCTTCACCACCAACCGCGACCCGATGACCGGCTGCGAGCCGGAGGCGGAATACCGCGCGCTGTTCACCCGCATCGTCAATGCGGTGCCGGCGCCGCTGGGGCTGGGATAGCGATGGAGCACCGGCGGCACGCGGCGACACGGCCTTCGGGCTGAAGCAGCCCGCCTCCACGGCCTGCCCGCCGCGGCCGGCCGGCGTTCGCCGAGCGCTGCGCCAACGGAACGGTCGCCACGCCTTCGCGGCACCTCGCGTGCAGCAGCCGGCCGCGCCGCCGGCCTATTCGGTCGGCCGCCGCTCGAAGCCTTGCAGCGCGGGATCGAGCGCGCAGGGCGTGTCCTCGATCGCATCGACACGCGCATGCGGCAGCAGCTGCCGCAGCGCCGTGCGCCAGCGGCCCAGCAGCGCCGGCGGACCCTGCACCAGCATTTCCACCGTGCCGTCGCGCCGGTTGCGCACCCAGCCCCGCAGGCCGGCGGCCCGCGCGGCATCCACGCAGCCGTCGCGGAAACCCACACCCTGCACGCGCCCATGCACGCGCAGCAGCCAGGCCTCGTCGTTCGCGGAATCGCCGTGTTGCATCGGGGGCCTTTCGTGCGTGGGATACGCCGGCTGATTATTGGCTTTGGCCGGGCCGGCCGCGGTGCCGCCACGCCGCCGGGCGGGCTGCTGCCAGACCCGCACGGCGTGGAATGCTGACCTGCAAAATGAGCGTCCGCGGTCGCGGCGGCCCGTCACCCGCGAAGCCGGCGCCTGCTTGAGCCCCGTCAAGCCGCCGGCACACCGGCCCCTCAACAATCGGCGCGTGGCGGCGCGCAGCGCGGCCAAGGAGCACCCTCCATGCAACTGCGCTTCCTCGGC
>CBIHPZ010000046.1:0-12921 GCA_966211865.1 uncultured Aquabacterium sp. | reverse complement strand
GAATAGGCCCGCACGCGGCGCACCCCGGGCAGCGTCTGGATGGAGGTCGACACGATGGCCTGGCAGGCCGCCATGTCGGCCACCCGCATCTTCAGCAGGAAGTCGATCTCGCCGGCCATCACGTAGCAGTCCTGGAAGGCCGGCAGCTGCTTCACCGCCGCGAGCAAGCCCGGCATCACCCCGGGATGTGCATGGTCCACCGTGACCAGCAGGAAGACCGCCTGGCCCGCGCCCACCCGCTCCGGATCGATGCGGGCCTGGTAGCCGGTGATGAAGCCTTCGGCGTTCAGGCGACGCAGCCGGCCCGACACGGCCGAGGCCGACAGGTGCACGCGCTCCGACAGGCGCGCCACGGACAGGCGTGCATCGGCCTGCAGCGCACGCAGGATGGCTCGGTCGTAGGAATCGAGGTCAGCCAGGCGGCGCACGGTGGGGCTTGATCGAGGTCAAGGCGGTTGAGACAACCGGCGCACTGTAGGCAGAGCGCCCTGCACACATCCTGCAAAGCAAGCGGTCAGCCTTGACCCGCCGCAAGATTCCTGCGTTCCACCGCCGATGCACACATTGGGTGCGCTTCAAGCGCGCTGTTGGGCACCGAACCATGCGGCCCAATGCTCGATGCAGGCCTTCACCTTGGGCAGCCGCTGCCGCGCTGACGCGGTGACGGCATAGATGGGCACCGGCTGCGGGTCCGAATGCGACGGCAGCACCCGCAGCAGCCGGCCCTGCGCGACGAGCGGTTCGCCCACCAGCACCGCCAGCCGGCCGATGCCCAGGCCCGCCAGCACCATGTTGGCTGCCAGCCCGGTGTCGTTGGTGCGCCAGTGGCCATCCACCGGCATCTTGAACGCCCGGCCGTCGACGAGAAACGGCCAGTGGTTCAACTGTGGTGCGGCGGTGTTCGTCACCAGCCGGTGGCGGCGCAGTTCGTCGGGCTGTGAGGGCATGCCCGCGCGATCCACATAGCTGGGCGCTGCGTACAGCGCACGCCCCAGTTCACCGATCTGCCGCGCGATCAGGTTGTCGTTCAACGCGGTGGACGTGCGGATGGCAATGTCGATGCCTTCGCGCGCCATGTCGGCCAGGCGGTCGCTCACCTCCAGCTCCACGCGCAGGCGCGGGTGGCGCTCGTTCAAGGACGCCAGGCTCGGCAGCAGCAGGTACTGCGCGATCACCGTGCTGGCCGCCACCCGCACCAGGCCGCTCGCCTCGCGCGCCTGGCTCGCGAACTCGCCTTCGAGCGACTCCATCGTGTCGATGAGGCGGTGGCAGTAGTCGAGGAAGGTCTCGCCCTCCGCGGTCAGCGCCAGCGCGTGCGTGGAGCGGTGCACCAGCCGCGCGCCGCAGGTCTTCTCGATGCGCGCCAGCGCACGCGACACCTGGCTCACCGGCACGTCGCGCTCACGCGCCACGGCGGACAGCGTGCCCAGCGCCGCCACCCGCGCGAAGAGTTTCAGGTCGTCGAAGGCCAGGTCGTCCATCAGCGCCGGCCCGGCCGCTCGCAGGGCGCTGCGAGCCGCCCGAGGGCCGCGAACGACGCGAGCCGGGTGCCGCATGCGCTTCTTCTGCCCGGCCATCCGAAGGGCGCTGACGGCCCCGCTTGGGCCTCGAACGAAAGGAGCTCGCGGCAAGTCATGCCGCCGATGCTAACGACGCCAGGCGGCGGCTTTGCATCTGGCGCAAGACCGATTTGAGGGCGCTGCCGTTTCCGCCGCGGGCTTCGATTCCTAGAGTGACGGCACCGACACGGCACACCGCACAGGAGTCCACCATGAACCAGCAGACCCCGCTTCAACTGCTTCGGTCGCACGATCGCGCCGCACTGGCCGACGCCGCTCGCCACCGCGCCCACCAGTTGCGCACCGAGGCCGAGCAGGCCTTCTTCACCGCCATCGCGCGCAGCCTGCGCCGGATCGTGCGCCGCGCCTGGGCCGCCTTGAACGGCAACCACGCCGCGCAGCAGGCGCGTTGCTGAATCGCGCGCCCCACCCCGAACCCTGGAGCCCCCGCCATGCCCTTCGTCACCGTCACCTTGCGCGACCAGCGCAGCGCCGCCTTCAAGTCCGCCGTGCTCGATGCGGTGCACGACTCACTCGTCGCCACCGGCGTGCCACCGGCCGACCGCTTCCAGCGCGTCATCGAGCTGCCGGCCGAGAACCTGCGCATCGACCCGCGCTACCCCGACCTGAAGCGCGACCGCGGCGATGACTTCGTGGTCATCGAGATCCTGTGGTCGGTGGGCCGCAGCGTGAAGGTCAAGCGCGGCCTGCTGGAGGACCTGATGGGCCGGCTGCGCCAGCAGGACATCGATCCCGAGAACGTGATGGTCTGCTTCAAGGAGACCGGCTGGGAGAACTGGTCCTTCGGCGGCGGGCGGCTGCTGCACGCCTGAGTGCCGCTCGCGCCGCGAAGCTCACTGCCCGTGGCGCCATCAGGCCTCGGCCGCAACAAGGATGGCCTGGGCAAGACCCCCATGCCGCCACGGCAAGACCTCGAGCAGCTGGAGGGTCAATCCCCCGGACCACCGGCCAGCGCGTTGCCAGACACCGACGCCGATCGCACCAGCAGCTCGATCAGGCGCGCCGCGATCGGCGAGACGAAGCTCTTGTCGCGGTAGGTGACGACCATGCGCCGCCGCATGGAAGCGCCTTTCACCGGCACCTCCTTCAGGCCCTGGATGCGCGCCTGGCCCTGCAGGTGATGGCGCGAGATGAAGCTCAGGAGGCCGGTTTCCACGATGAGCGCCGGCAGCATCAGCAGGCTGGTCGACTCCACCTGCACGCGCGGGCGCGGCAGGCCTTTGCGGTCGAAGGTGTGGTCCAGCCAGTCGCGCGTGGGCGCGCCGGGCGGCTGCAAGGCCCAGGAAAACGGCACCAGATCTTTCAGCGCGACGGCTTGGCGGAACACCTCATGCCGTTCGCTGGCGGCGACGACGATCATGTCTTCGGACAGCACCTTGGACACGTAGCCCGCTTCAGGAGCGCTGGCCGTGCCGACGATCATGTCGAGCGCGCCCGCGCGCAGTTGGGGCCGCAGCGTGTCGACCAGGCCGACCACCGTGTGCAGCGTCACCCCAGGCGCTTCCTGCAGCAGTTGGCGCGCGACCGGCGGCAGCAGGAACTGCGCCGCCGTGGGCACGATGCCCAGCCGCACATGCCCGGTCAGGCCGCTCCCGATGGCCGACAGCTCGCGCCGCGCGTCCTCCACGTCGAAGCGCACCCGCTGCGCCCACTTCAGCAGCGCCTTGCCCGCCTCCGTGAGCCGTATCCCGCGGCCGGCTTTCTCGAACAACGCGGCACCGCAATCGGCCTCCAGCCGCCGGATGCTGCTGGTGAGCGCCGGCTGCGAGCGGTGCAGCCGGCCGGACGCCTGGCCGAGGTGCTGAAGCTCGGCAATCGTCTCGAAGTAGCGCAGGTCTCGCAGGTCCATGGCCCGCCGATTCTCGCCTCGCGTCGGCGCGGCCTGCGGGCGCCACATTGCTTTCCGAATGGCGGGTCGGCCTGTGCCGACTCAGAGGCCTGGGTAGGTTCCGACCTTCCGTTGCCCGATGCGATCCCGCATTGCACGGCGATTCAGCGCACGGCCCGCGCATTCCCAATTGGCGAATAGGGAATGGCAATGGCGAAGGGGACGATGCGCAGAGACGAATCGAAAGAGGCTGCGAGAAGCGGACGGCGAAAAGACAAAGGGGACCAGCATTTCTGCTGGTCCCCTTGATCTTGGTGGGCCCTGTAGGATTCGAACCTACGACCAACGGATTAAGAGTCCGCTGCTCTACCAACTGAGCTAAGAGCCCTATCTGTTACCAGCCTTCCATTGTAGCAATGTTTTGCTGGTGGGTTGTGCAGGATTCGAACCTGCGACCAACGGATTAAAAGTCCGCTGCTCTACCGACTGAGCTAACAACCCGTTTCCGGTAAACCGTTATCCGGTTTGATTCCGCTGAACTTCGCGTTTGCTTCGTTAGCGGTAGAGCACGCCATCATAGCACGGGATTTTTCTGGCGATCAAGCGTGCGCGATGTGCTGCCTCAAGATTTCACCGGCCGCCACCAGGCCGAAGGTGGCCGTGACCATCACGCTGGACCCATAGCCATGGCAATTGAGGCTGCCGTCGACGTCGCAGGCTTGATCGCCCGCTGGCGCGGTCACGCTCTCGCGCGAGAACACGCAACGCACGCCCATGCGCCCGTCACGGCGCGCGCCCTGCTTGCGCAGGCGCTGGCGCAGCGAGGCCAGCAGCGGGTCGTGCGTCACCTCGGACAGGTCCGCCACCTCCACCCGCTGCGCGGCCTGCTTGCCGCCTGCGGCACCGGCACAGGCGAAAGCCAGGCCGCGCTGCTGCAGCGCCCAGGCCGCCAATGACAGCTTGGCGTGGCTCTGGTCGCAGGCGTCGATCAGGCCATCGACCGGCCCGGGCAGCAGGCCGGGCCAGTTCTGCGCGTTCGCAAATTCCTCCACCACGTGCACGGCGCAGCCGGGGTGGATGTCGGCGATGCGCGTGCGCAGCGCATCGGCCTTGGCCTGGCCCACCGTGCTGCCCAGGGCCTGCACCTGGCGGTTGATGTTGGATTCGGCGACCTGGTCGAAGTCGATGAGCACCAAGGACGCGACGCCACTGCGCGCCAGCGCCTCCACCGCCCAGGAGCCGACGCCGCCCAGCCCCACCACCGCCACGCGGGCCGCGCGGATGCGCGCATAGCCGGCATCGCCATACAGGCGGCGCAGGCCGCCGAAGCGGCGCTCGAGGTCGGCCTCGTCGGCCACGGGCAACGCAGTCACTGGGCCAGCTCCGCGCTTCGCACTGCAGTGCGAGCCCACGGGCCCGCCTGCGCCGCTTCAGGTCCGGGAACGGCCGGGCGGGGGTTCACGCCTGCCGCTCCATGCGCCACACCTGCCACTTCAGCGCGGCCACGGCGCCGCACAGGATGGACGCCAGCGCGATGAAGCTGCCGATCGACAGCGTCGAGACACCCGACAAGCCCTGGCCGATGGTGCAGCCCAGCGCGGTGACGCCGCCCACCCCCATCAGCACCGCGCCCACCAGGTGGTTGGCGGTGTCCTCGACACCGCGGAATGCTTCCCAGCGAAAGCTGCGGCCTGCCAGGGCCACCAGCGCGCTGCCCACCACCACGCCGGCGGCGGCCACGATGCCTTGCGTCAGCAGCTTGCTCTTGTCGCTGAAGAACAGCAGCCAGTCCACCGCGTAGGCCAGCGGCGCGACGAAGCTGAAGGCTTCCATGCGCTGCGAGTTGGTGGCGATGAAGACGGGCTCCAGCGTCTGCGGGTGCTCGGGCACGAAGCCCAGGCGGCCCGACACCCACCACGCGCCGACGATCACCGCGCCGATGCCGATGCCGCCGGCCAGCACGTCCCCCGTGCGACCTTCGGCGCGGCTCATCACCCAGGCGACGAGTAAGCCGCCGATCACGAGCCCGAGGCCGCCGGCGTAGCGCGCGGCGTCGCCGCCGAAGTGGCGGGCGGCGATGGACGGCAGGTCCTGCGGGCCGGCCAGCGCGAGGGCCACGCTGTCCACCGTGGCCACGCGCAGCACCGCGGTGATGCCCTTCAAGGTGGCGAAGGCGGCCAGCGCCAGCACGAGAAAGACGACCAGCGACTTCAGGTTGCCGCCGCCGATGCGCACCAGCGTCTTGCTGCCGCAGCCCGAGGCCAGCACCATGCCGAAGCCGAACATCAGGCCGCCGACGATCTGCGACAGCCACAGCAGCGTGCTGCCGGCGTAGAGGCTGTCGCCGGCCTTCAGCCAGCCCAGCGCCACCATGCCGTTGAAGCCGAGCATCGCGACGGCGATGGCCAGCACCCACATGCGCATGCGCGACCAGTCGCCGATGTTGACGATGTCGGCCACCGCGCCCATGGTGCAGAAATGCGTGCGCTGGGCGATGGCGCCGAACAGCACGCCGAGCCCGAAAGCAGCGAACAGCACACGCGTGGCAAGCGCCGCCAGGTCAGCGTCGGTCATCGATGGATAACAGGAAAAATAAGCGGCGCCGCGCGCCGCTCAGGGCCTGAGGGTTTGGCGGGCTCGGCGAACGCGCATGGCTGGAAGGTAGCAGGCGCTCAACCCTTGAGCGAACCCAGCCGTTCGCGACCCGCGGCGGCGGCCTCCGACTTCGGGTAGGCCTTCAGCAGGTCGTCCAGCGTCCGGCGCGCGGCCTTGATGTCCTTCATCTCGACCTGGCAGTTGGCCACGGCCAGCAGCGCCTCGGCGGCCCGGGGATGTTCGGGCGCGGCGTTGACGAGCGCGCGGAAGGTGCTGATGGCTTCCTTGTAGTCGCGCTTGCCGTACAGCGCATTGCCGAGCCAGAAGCGCGCCGAATCGATGTAGCCGCTGCCCGGGTAGCGCCGGGTGAAGGAGCCCAGCGCCGACGCGGCGCGATCGAAGTCGCCGCTGCGCAGCAGCGCGATGGCTTCTTCGTAGGCGCGTTTCTCTTCAGGGTCGGCCAGGAATTCCTTGCCATCCACCGACACCTGCTGCGGCTCCATCTTGCGCAGGCGTTCCTCGACACCCGCCACGCCGGCCACCGATTCACGCTGGCGGCGCTGCAGCTCCGCCACGTCGCGCAGCAGCTGCTCCTGCGCGCCGCGCATGCGGGCCATCTCTTCGCGCTGCGATTCGATCAGCGCATTCAACTCGACCAGCGTGCGCCGCAGCTGCTGCAGCTGCTCGGTGGTCTGGGCCTGCAGCGCAGCCAGTTCGTTGATGCGGGCCTTGGCGGCCTCGTCGCCGGCGGTGATGCGGGCGCGCAGGTCCAGGATGGCCTTGCGGGCCTCGTCGTCATCGAACAGGCCGGCGTGCGCCGGTGCCAGCGCGCCCAGCGCCAAGGCCAATACGCCGGCCCGCACGAGGGCCCACTTCATCGGGCCCATCATGCTGCGCGGCCGGGACACGGCAACTCCATGCACGTCAGCGGTCCTTCAGTTCGGCACGGCGGTTCTTGGCCCAGGACGCTTCATCGCTGCCGGTGGCGGCGGGGCGCTCCTTGCCGAAGCTCACCGCCTCCAGCTGGGCATCGCCTGCGCCCAGCAGGACCAGCGACTTGGCCACGGCCTCGGCCCGCTTCTGGCCCAGGGCCAGGTTGTACTCGCGGCCGCCGCGCTCGTCGGTGTGGCCTTCCACCACCATGCGCTTGCCCTTGTTGGCGGCCAGCAGCTTGGCGTGCGATTCGATCAGCGGCCGGAAGTCTTCCTTGACGACGAAGCTGTCGTAGTCGAAATAGACCACGCGGTCGAGCGTGGCCGCGGCCGTGCCGCTGTTGCCGAGGTTCACCTGGGTCACCGGCTTCGAACCCACGCCGCTGCCCTCCGTTTGCGGGCGTGTGGTCGTGCTGGTGGCTGGCGGGGTGCCGGTGCGCGACTCCACCGCCGGCCCGTCATCGAGCTTGACGTTCGAGCCGCAGGCGGCCAGCAGGGCAACGACGGCGCCCAGCGTGGTGAGGCGGAGGATGTGGTTCATGGACTGCTCCTTCTGTCGAGGGGTGAAGACGGGGCCGGTGGCGGCGGCGGCTCGGCGGGCATCAACCGGGTGCTCGGCGGCGCTCAGCGCATGCGGCGGCATTCAGCGGCGTTCAACGCGTGAAGGGACCCCAGGCCGGCTCGCGCACGTCGACGCCGGTGGACAGCAATCGCGTCTTGATCTTGCCATCCAGGGTGGTGGTCATCAACAGATCACGGCCGCCCGCGCGCGTGGCGTAGATCAGCAGCCGGCCGTTGGGCGCGAAGCTGGGGCTTTCGTCTTCGGTGGTGTCGGTCACGGCATTCGGCGTGCCGCCGCCCAGGTCCAGCGTCATCACGCGGAACTGGCTGCCGTTGTTGCGGGTGATGTAGGCCAGCGTGCGCCCATCGGGGCTGATGGCCGGGCTGATGTTGTAGCTGCCGTTGAAGGTGACGCGCTCGGCCGCACCGCCCGCGGCCGGCATGCGGTAGATCTGCGGGCTGCCGCCGCGGTCGCTGACGAAGTACAGCGACTGCCCGTCGGGCGAGAACACGGCCTCGGTGTCGATGGCGCTGGTGGTGGTCAGGCGGCGCGGCTCGCCGCCCTCCGCACCGATCATGTAGAGCTGCGAGACACCGTCGCGCGACAAGGTGACCGCCAGCTGCTTGCCATCCGGCGACCACGCCGGCGCGCTGTTCGAGCCGCGGAAATTGGCGATGGAGCGGCGCTGGCCGCTGGCCACGTCCTGCACCATCACCACGGCCTTGCCGTTCTCGAAGGACACGTAGGCCAGGCGGCGCCCATCGGGCGACCAGGCGGGCGAGATGATGGAGTGCGGGCTGGTGAGCGCCACCTGGCCGCCCTCGCCATCGGCGTCGGTCACGTGCAGCGCGTAGCGGCCGGCGGCGCGGGTCACGTAGGCCAGGCGGGTGGCGTTCACGCCGCGCTCGCCGGTGAGCTTCTCGTGGATGGCGTCGGCGATGCGGTGGGCGGCCAGGCGCAGGTCGGTGGCGGGCACGGCCAGGGCCTGGCCGAGCAGGTCCTCGCCCTTGACCACGTCCCAGAGCTTGAAGCGGATGTCGAAGCGGCCGTCGGGCAGCTTGGTGACGGAGCCGGCGGCCAGCGCATCGGCGCCACGGCCGCGCCAGGACGGGAACTCGGGCGCGCTGCGCTCGTCCAGCGCGCCGCTGGAATCGACCGAGCGGAACTGGCCGCTGCGCTCGAGGTCGGCCCGCACGATGGCGGAGATCGCCTGGCCGCTCGCGTCCTCGTCGCGGAAGCGGGTGATGGCCACGGGCAGCTGCGTCGCGCCGATGCCGGCGATCTCGACGCGGAACTGGGCGAAGGCGGCGGGGCCGAAACCCAGGCCGGCGGCCAGGGCCGCACTGAATCGTCGTCTTGGGATGTGCATCGAAGGTCTGTAGAGGCCGCGCGGGCCGCGCGGGTTCCGTGGCCGGGCATTGTAGGCAGCAGCACCCCTGGGTCCGGGGGGTGGCGGGCCGGTCACGCAACCGGTGGTGTCGGGCTCTTCAGGCGAACGCGCGGCGCAGCGCGGCGGTGCACAGGTCGACCGCCGTGCGCGCCTCGGGAATCAGCCGGCCCATGGTGATGAAGCCGTGGATCTGGCGTTCAAAGCAGACGTACTGCGCCGGCGTGCCGGCGGTCGAGAGCGCGTCGGCATAGGCGCGGCCTTCGTCGCGCAGGGGGTCGAAGCCGGCCGTCAGCACCAGTGCGGGCGGCAGGCGCGACAGGTCCGGGTGCAGCAGCGGCGACGCGCGCCAGTCGGCCCACTGCGAGGGATCGGCGATGTAGTGCCCGCGGAAGTAGGCGATGGTGTCGCGGGTGAGCAGGTAGCCGTCGCCATTGAGCTGGTGCGATGGGGCGCCGCAGCGCATGTCGGTGGCCGGGTAGATCAGCAGCTGCAGGCGCGGCGCGGGCGCGTCCTTGGCGCCGTCGCGCAAGGCCAGCGCGACCACCGCGGCCAGGTTGCCGCCGGCGCTGTCGCCACCCAGGGCCAGGCGTGCCGGGTCGACGCCCAGCGCCGCGGCCTGGGCCTGTACCCAGCGCGTGGCGGCCAGCGCGTCGTCCACGGCGGCGGGAAAGCGGTGCTCGGGGCCGAGGCGGTAGTCCACCGCGACCAGCGCACAGCGCGCGCCGACGGCGAGTTCGCGGCACAGCACGTCGTGCGTGTCCAGGTCGCCGATGGTCCAGCCGCCGCCGTGGAAGTACACCAGCACCGGCGCCTCGGCCGGCAGCCCTTCGGGGCGGTAGTAGCGCAGCGGCACGTCGCCGGCCGGGCCGGGCGCTTCCAGTGCGCGCACCTCGGCAACCACGGGCGCATCGGGTTGGGTGAAGGCGCGGCGCTCGCGGTAGATGCGGCGCGCTTCCGCGGGGCTGAGGGTGTGCGTGGGTGGCACGCCGCGCTCGGCGATCAGGTCCAGCAAGGCACGCGCATGCGGGTCGAGCATTGGAATTTCCCGGCGGAAGGATCGGCCGAGTGTAGGCGCGCGGGCCGCGGCGCCGATCATTGCCTTTGGCAACCATATTGTTGACAATGCGCCAATGCCGAATGCCCTCGCTGCCCCGCCCTCCGCGCCCTTGTCCACCGGGGCTGCCCCGGAAGAAGACGCGCAACGCATCGCCGCGCTGCGCGCCTTCAACCGCTTCTACACGCGCCGCATCGGTGTGCTGCATGGGCAGCTGCTGGACACGCGCTTCTCGCTGGCCGAATCACGGGTGCTGTGGGAGCTGGCGCACCTGCCGCCGGACACGCCGGGCATCAGCGCCGCCGACCTGGCACGCCGGCTGGACCTGGACCCCGGCTACCTCAGCCGGCTGCTGAAGCCGATGAAGGCGCGCCGCCTGCTGCGCAGCCAGCCCGCGCCGGGTGATGCGCGGCAGCAGCAGCTGTCGCTCAGCGCCGCGGGCCGCCGCGCGTTCGCGCCGCTGGACGAACGATCGCAGGCGCACATGGCCGAGCTGATCGCACCACTGGCGCCCAGCGAGCGCGAGCGGCTGGTGGAGTCCATGCAGCGCATCGAATCGCTGCTGGGCGAACGCGCGGCAGACCGCCCGCCCTACCTGCTGCGGCCGCATGGCCCCGGCGACATCGGCTGGGTGATCTCGCGCCACGGCGCGCTGTATGCCCGCGACCACCAATGGGACATGAGCTTCGAAGCGCTGGTGGCGCGCATTGCCGCGCAGTTCATCGAACGCTTCGACCCGCGGCTGGAAGCCTGCTGGATCGCCGAGCGGCCGGCGCCCAAGGGCACGCCGGGCCTGGGCGAGAACGTGGGCTGCGTGTTCCTCGTGCAGGCGCGGCATGACGACGTGGGCGAGCCGGAACCCGGCGTGGCGCAGCTGCGGCTGTTGCTGGTGGAGCCGAGCGCCCGCGGCCTGGGCATCGGCGCGCGCCTGGTGGCCGAATGCGAGCGCTTCGCGCGGCAGGCGGGCTACCGGCGCATCCGCCTGTGGACCCAAAGCAACCTGCGGGCCGCGCGATCGATCTACGCGATGGCCGGCTACCAGCTGGTCAGCACCGAGCCGCACCACAGCTTCGGCCACGACCTGGTCGGCGAGCTGTGGGAGCTGGACCTGACATGACGCGCGCCGCCGAAGCCTGCCCCTGCGGCCGGCCCCTGCCCTACGACAGCTGCTGTGGCCGCTGGCATGCCGGTGCCACGCGCCTGCAAGCGCCGGATGCCGAGTCCTTGATGCGGTCGCGCTACAGCGCCTTCGTTCGCGAACTGGCTGATTACCTGCTCGACACCTGGCACCCGTCGACACGGCCGCCCGGCATCGACTTCGAACCCGGCCTGCGCTGGCTGGGACTGGACGTGAAGCGGCACGTGCCGCAAGGCGACGACCGCGCCATCGTCGAGTTCATCGCCCGCAGCAAGCTGGGCGGGCGTGCGCACCGCCTGCACGAGACAAGCCGCTTCGTGCGGGAGGGCGGGCGCTGGTTCTACGTGGACGCGATGCCGCCCACCTAACTCGCTATTGGCGCGACATACGGCGCGACATACGGCGCGGCCGCCGGTGCGTTGTGCGGCGCGTCTTCCGGCACGGCGCCTCAACCGAAGCGGACCGCGTAGATCGGCGGCAGCGTGTTCGACACCGCCTGCCAACGGTCGCCGCCGTCGAAGCTCGACCACAGGCCCCCGGTGGTGCTGCCCATCAGCAGCGCGCGGCCGTCATCGCCCACCGCCAGGCCGTGGCGATAGACCAGGTCGTAGCAGTCGCGCTGCGGCAGGCCGGCGCGCAGGGTCTCGAATGTGCGGCCACCGTCGCGCGTGCGGTTGACGACCAGCGCCCCGTCCACCGGCACGCGCCGCTGGTCGGCCACGCCGGGCACGAACCAGGCGGTGTCGCCATCGGCCGGATGCACGCCCACCGCGAAGCCGAAGCTGGACAGCGGCGCGGTCGTCACCTCCTGCCAGGCGGCGCCGCCATCGGTGGAGCGGAAGATGCCGTTGTGGTGCTGGCACCAGAGCTTGTCCGGCTCGGCGGCGCAGCGCACGATCAGGTGCGGGTCCTGCACGTTTTCGTTGTTGGACTGCTCGGGCGGCATGTAGGCGGCGCGCATGCCCTTGGCGCTCAAGGACCACTGGCCACCACCGTCTTGCGTGCGCCAGGCGCCGCCGCAGCTGATGCCCAGCAGCATCTCCTGAGGCCGCGCCGGGTGGGGGCAGATGGAGTGGATGCCCGGCATGTCGTAGCCGCCACCGAACCATTCCAGGCGCTCGGGCTTGTTCCAGAGGCCCTGGTCCAGGGTCCAGCTGCCGCCGAAATCGGCAGAGCGGAACAGGCCGCCGGGGTGGGTGCCGGCCAGCACCTGGCCGTCGCGCGTGCCTTCCAGCGCCCACACCTGCACCAGCTTCCAGGCCGGGCCGGGCGCGCCTTCCGGCTGCGGCGGGTAGGCGGGCGCGGGCACCTCGTTCCAGGTGGCTCCGGCGTCGTCGGACACATGCAGCTTGGTGCCGAAATGGCCCAGGTTCAGCGCGGCCATCATGCGGCCGGCATGCGGCCCGCCGGCTTGGGGCGGCAGCACCATCGACACCGGCTCGCCGAGGAAACTGGTCCGCGCGATGCGCCAGCCCTCGGCCTCGCGCTGCAGTTCGATGAGGCCCTTGCGGGTGGCCACCCAGGCGCGTTGCGGCATCGGTTGCTCCTGTGTTGCGGTTGCGGTTGCGGTTGCGGTTCAGCCGCCCGACAGGGCCTGCAGCACGTGCACCGTGCTGTGGGCCGTCAGCGGGTCGTCGAGCGTCGTGCGGTCCTGGCAGCGCCGGCCATCGATGAAGACGACGACGTTGGCGCGCAGGTGCCCCTGCTCATCCAGCACGTAGCCTGCCAGGCGCGGGTTGCCGGCAAAGGACGCGTCCAGCGCGGCGCGCAGGGTGCGAGCGTCGGTGCGCACCTCCGGCACGTCGAGGAAGCGCTTGAGCTGGGGCGTGAAGAGCACGCGGG
>CBIHPZ010000045.1:0-13087 GCA_966211865.1 uncultured Aquabacterium sp. | reverse complement strand
ACCACTACCCCGAAGACGCGAAGCGGGCGGGCATGGTGCGGCGCAAGCAGTAGCCGGCCGCCATGACGCGCCGATAACCGGATATCAGAGCGGCCGCTGCGGCATCAAGCACCGCACCCGCTGCCGCGCCCAGGCTGGCACCAGCGCCCCGGGCAGGGCGGCCGTGGCGGTTCAGAACAGCGCGCCCGCCACGGAAAAGTCCGCCGACGCCTGCGCCAGCTGGCGCATGGCGGCCACCACGGGCCGCGCGTCGTCGCGCCGCCACTGGAAGGCGTAGGGCAGGGGCGCCAGCGCCGGCGTGGCCTTCAGCACGCGCAGCGCCCCGCGGCGCTGCAGCGCCCGTGCCCAGGCCTGCGGCAGCAGGCCGATGCCGGCACCTTCCACCAGCATGCCGGCCACGCCGCCCCAGTGGTTGCAGCTGAGCCGCCGGGGCGGCGGCAAACCGGTCTGCGCGGCCAGCCAGTCGTCGACGATGCGCGTGGTGCCGGCGCCGGTGGGCAGGGTGACCAGCGCGTGATCGGCCAGCAGCGCCGGCGACAGCGTGCGCGTGCGGCCCACCAGCGCCGGTGCCGCGCACCACGCGAAGAGCGCCTGTGCGACGGGCACTGAAGCGATGCCGCTGCGCGACGAGCGCCCGGCGACGATCGCGAAATCCAGCTCGCCCGCTTCGACGCGGCGTTCCAGCACCTCGCCGATGTCCACCGACGGCTCGGGCAGCAGCCCCGGGTGCTGCTGCTGCATGCGCCGCACCAGGCGCGGCAGCCAGGTCAGCGCCGTGAGCTCACCCACGCCGAAGCGGCACACGCCATGCAGCCCCGTGCGCTGGGCCACGGATTGGCGCACGTCTTCGGCCGCCTGCAGCAGCTGCCGCGCCTGCGGCAGCAGGTGGCTGCCGGCGTCGGTCAGCGCGGCGCGGTGGCCGCTGCGGTCGAACAGCGACTGGCCCAGCGAGCTTTCCAGCTCGGCGATGCGCTTGGACAGCGACGACAGCGACAGGTGCAGCCGCTGCGCCGCCACCGCGAAGCTGGCGCAGGTGGCCGCCCAGTAGAACGCTTCGAGCTGCTTCAGGGTCATGCGGCTGATTCGACGCCAAAAGCGAACAAGCTGCAATCGATAAATTCGCTTTCTTGAAAGATCGCCGGGCCCTAGATTGGCGGCCATGCACACCGCTTCACCCGATGCCCGAGCCGGTAGCCCCGCGGGAACCCAGGCGCCCGCCACCGCCGTCGCCACCACCGCCGCGGCTGCCGCCACGGCCGGCGTCACGGCCGGCCGCCCAGCCGCCCCGGGCGCCACACGGAGCCCGGACAACCCGCCCCCGTCGGCGCGGTCGTCGTACCTGCATCCCCGCCCCAGCACGCTGCCGCGCCGCCTGCGGCCCATGCTGTCGCTGGACGACTTCGCCGCCGCCGCGCGCCGCCACCTGCCGCGGCCGCTGTGGGGCTACGTGGACGGCGCGGCGGAGGACAACCGGTCGCTCGCCGACAACCGCGCGAGCTTTGCCGCCCACGCGCTGCGCCCGCGCGTGCTGGTGGACGTCTCGGCCCGCACGCAGCAGGCCACGCTGTTCGGCCGCACCTGGTCATCGCCCTTCGGCATCGCGCCGATGGGCCTGTCCGCGCTCACCGCCTACCGCGGCGACATCGTGCAGGCCCGCGCCGCCCAGGCCGCCGGCATCCCGATGATCCTGAGCGGCTCCTCGCTGATCCGCATGGAAGACGTCATCGCCGCCGCGCCCGGCACCTGGTTCCAGGCCTACCTGCCGGGCGACACCGCGCGCATCGATGCGCTGCTCGACCGCGTCGAGCGCGCCGGCTTCCGCCACCTGGTGATAACGGTCGACATCCCCGTGGCCGGCAACCGCGAGAACAACGTGCGCAGCGGCTTCTCCACGCCGCTGCGGCCTTCGCTGCGGCTGGCCTGGGACGGCATCACGCGGCCGCGCTGGCTGCTGGGCACGCTGGCGCGCACGCTGCTGGCGCACGGCATGCCGCACTTCGAGAACTCCTTCGCCGAGCGCGGCGCGCCCATCCTGTCGAAGCGCGTCCTGCGCGACTTCAGTGCACGCGACCACCTGGACTGGCGCCACCTGGCGCACATCCGCCGGCGCTGGACCGGCACGCTGATCGTCAAGGGCATCCTCGGCGCCGAAGACGCCGCGCTGGCGCGCGAGCACGGCGCGGACGGCCTCATCGTCAGCAACCATGGCGGCCGGCAGCTGGACGGCGCGGTGGCGCCGCTGCAGGTGCTGCCCGAGATCGTCGGCGTCGCCGGCGGCCTGCCGGTGATGCTGGACGGCGGCGTGCGCCGCGGCACCGACGTGCTGAAGGCCCTGGCGCTGGGCGCCGCCTTCGTCTTCGTCGGCCGACCCTTCAACCATGCCGCGGCGATCGCGGGTGAAGCCGGTGTCGCCCACGCGATCGGCCTGCTGCGCGACGAGATCGACCGCGACATGGCGATGCTGGGCATCACCCGGCTGAGCGACCTGGGGCCTGCGCAGCTGGCGCAGCGCGTCCAGCCCTTTCCTTCCTGCCAAGCCACCCCCCGATGAAACGACCCACCTTGAAGCTGCTGGCCGCCGCCCTGCTGGCCACCACCACGCCCCTGCTGCATGCGCAGGGCTATCCCGTGAAGCCGGTGCGACTCGTCGTGCCCTTCGCGCCCGGCGGCACCACCGACATCGTGGCCCGCGTCATGGCCGAGCGCCTGCAGAAGGAGCTGGGCCAGCCGGTGATCGTGGACAACCGCGCCGGCGCCGGCGGCGTGCTGGGCGCCAACGAGATCGCCAGGGCCACGCCGGACGGCTACACCATCGGCATGGCGACGGTCTCCACCACCGCGGCGGCGCCCGCCATCAACCCCAAGACGCCCTACGACCCGGTGAAGGACTTCACCCCCATCGTGAACATCGCCGCCACGCCCAACGTGGTCGCCGTGCACCCGTCGTTCAAGGCGCGCAACTACGCCGGCTTCGTGGCCGAGCTGAAGGCCCACCCCGGCCGGCACAGCTACGGCACCGCCGGCACCGGCTCCATCGGCCACCTGCAGATGGAGCTGTTCAAGAGCCTGGCCAGCCTGTACCTGACGCACATACCTTACAAAGGGAGCGGCCCGGCCTTGAACGACGCCGTGGCCGGCACCGTGCCGATCGTGTTCGACAACCTGCCTTCGGCGCTGCCCTTCATCAAGGACGGACGGCTGATTCCCATCGTCGTCTCGTCGGCCGGGCGCACGCCGCAGCTGCCCAACGTGCCCACCTTCCAGGAAGTGGGCCTGGAACGCGCCAACCGCATGGCCTACTACGGCCTGCACGGCCCCAAGGGCCTGCCCGCCGAGGTGGTGCAGAAGCTGAATGCCGCGGTTCGCAAGAGCCTGGCCGACCCCGCGGTGAAGGCCCGCATCGAAGCCACCGGCTCGGTCGTGGTGGGCAACAGCCCCGAGGAATTCGGCCGCCAGGTCGCCGCCGAATACGAGGTCTACCGCCGCACGGTCAGCGACCAGAAGCTGGCGCTTGATTGACGCGGCCATGGCGGCGCCGCGCGCGCCGCCGCCGCCCGCAGGCCGGCGGCAAGCGCCCCGGGCCGCGCTTCAAGCGGCCGGGGTGCCTGGGATCCGACACCGGGCCGCCCTGGAGGCGGCTCGGTTCAGCGCAGGGCCATCAGCCCTTGTGCGCCTTCTTGGCCGCGTCGCGCGCCGCCTTCTCGGTGTCCTTCGCCTGCTTCTTGCAGTCGTGCTGGGCCGCGCCTTGCAGGTCCTCGCACTTTTCCTTGGCCACTTCGTACTCGGCCTCGGCCTTCATCTCGGCCAGCTTCTGCGCGTCCTTCTCGCTGCCGGACTCGCGGTACTTCAGGTCGGCCTTGGCCACCTTTTCCTTGGCCTTGGCCTCGGCTTCGCAGACGTCCTTGGCATTGGCCTTCAGCGAATCACAGGCCTTCTTCTCGCTCTTGGCGGTGGCCTCGATGCGCTCGTGCTCGGCCTTGGCCTCTTCCTTGGTCAGCTTGCCGCTGGGCGTCGCCGCCGTGCCGCCGCTGGCGGGCGCCGTGGTGGTCGTGGTGCCCGAGGCAGACGGCGTGGTCTGCGTCGTGGTGGTGCTGGTCTGCGCATAGGCGGACGACAGGGCCACCAGGCCGGCCAGCAGCAGCGAAAGCTTGAGTGATTTCATGGTCGATCTCCGGGAGGTCTGGACTGAGGAGGCGCCAGTGTCGGCAGGATGGTCATCGACCCGGAACCGGCCGATGCCGCCATTGCGCGTCAGCCGGCGCCTACGCCAGCAACCCTTGTGTCGACATGCTTCAGACGCGTCGGATGCCCGTTAGGACGGGTTCCGCGCCTGCAGGTCCGCGAACGACAGCAGCTCGCCCGCGATCGCGCTGGCCGCCACGGTGGGCGGGCTGGCCAGCCACACCTGGCCGGGGCCGGAACGGCCTGGAAAATTGCGGTTGATGGCGCTGACGGTGACCTGCGCCGCGTCGGTGGACGATCCCGGCCCGCAGTTGGCGCAGGCGCCGCAGGAAGGCTGCAGCAGGCGTGCACCCACCGCCTCGAAGGCGGCCAGGTAGCCGCGCGCTGCGCAGGCGTCGCGCACGGCGGTGGTGCCGAACTGCAGGTACAGGGTCACGCCATCGGCCACGCGCAGGCCGCGCGCGGCGGCCCAGGCCAGCACCGCGTGGTAGTGCTCGAAGTCTTCCAGCTTGCCGGCGGTGCAGCTGCCGCCGTAGGCGATGTCGATGCGCACGCGTTCGCCCAGCGCGTGCAGCGGCAGGCCGCGGCCGGGGTCGCCGGGGCGGGCCACCATGGACGTGAGCCGGCTGCCATCGATGTGCAGGTGCGCGGCATAGGCCGCGCCGGGGTCGCTGCTCATCCACGGCTCCAGCGCCATCTCCACGCCGCGGCGCTCGCGCAGGAAGCGCAAGGTCTCGGCGTCGGGCTCGACGATGCCGGTGAAGCCACCCAGCTCGGCCGTCATGTTGGTCAGCGTCGCGCGCTCGTCGGTGGACATCGCGCGCACCGCCGCGCCAGCGAATTCGAACACCTTGCCCACGCCGGCGCCGGCGCGGAGGGCCGGCTGCGCCAGCAGGTGCAGCACCGCGTCCTTGGCGGTCACCCCCGGCGGCAGGGCGCCGTCCAGGTCCACCCGCAGCACCTCGGGCATGGTCAGGCGCACGGCGCCGGTCAGGAAGGCGTTGGCCATGTCGGTGGTGCCGACGCCGAAGGCCACGCAGCCCAGGGCGCCGCTGTGCGGCGTGTGCGAATCGGTGCCGACGACGAGCTGGCCGGGCAGGGCGTAGTGCTCGGCCATCATCGCGTGGGAGATGCCGGCGCTGTCGTACACACCGCCGGCGGCCGCCGCTTCGCGCTCGGTCAAGGTGCGGTGCATGCGCAGGCCCTGTTCGGCGGCAAAGCGTCGCTGCGCCTGCACCATCGCCAGCACGTTGGGTATGAGGCCGCCGCGCCGGTGCGCCGGGCTTTCCTCGACGTAGGAGGTGTGGTCCTCGAAGACGACGATCGAGCCAGGCTCGCGCAGCACCGGCTGGCCGCCGGCGTGCTGACGCAGCATGTGAGCGGCCATGGCGGTGTAGTACTCGTGGATGAACCGCCAGTCGGCGCGCGCGAAGGCGCCGTCGCCCGGCCCGGGCTGCGCAGGGGTGGCCGGCGTGGGCAGCAGGTGGCGGTCGATGATCTTCTGGAACAGCGTGCGCGGGCCGGCCGGCGCGGCAACCGGCTGCGGCACGGCGCCGACGCCTGCCAGCGCCGCGGCACCGAAGCGCAGCAGCCCGCCGGCGCGCAAGATGGCCGCGGCCAGCGGGTCGCGGCCGGCCACCAGCTCGTCGATGCCGATCGCCTCGCCGGCCTCGATGCGCGGCAGCAGCCCCAGGTCGGTGGAGGTGAAGAGGCCGATGTTGTCGGCGTTCTGGCGGTAGATGCGCTCGAAGCTCTCGGCGATGACCAGGCGGATGCCGGCCAGGTGCTCGGCCCGCGGGCTGTGCTCGCGCGACGAGCCCTTGCCATAGCGCCGGCCCGCCACCGTGACCGAGAAGCCGCCCGCGCGCACCGCGCCCACGGCGATGGGCGTCGACGTGCCGGCCTGGAAGCCCGTGTATGGGAAGCGGCCCAGCGATTCGTCGTGGTGGGACAGGATGGCCACCGGCGTGATTTCGTCGGTGGACACGTCGTCGGCGCGGGGGAGCCCCGCCAGGCCCGTGAGCGCGCCGCCGGGTGCCAGCTGCTGCGCCATCGCCTGCGGCGAGCGGCTGAGCACCAGCACGCGCCCGGGCAGATGCAGGGTGTCGGGCAGGGTGTCGGAAGGCATCAGCCCATGCTAGTCCTGCAAACGGCCGGCGCCTGCGCGCTGGGCACGGCAGCCGTCGGCATCGCGCAAGCCCGCCATCGCCCGGCGCGATGGCTGGAACAAGCGCGCCATACGCAGGTTTTTCCCGATCCCGCCGGACCGCCGTTCGCTCTGCCGCGGCGGCATCATTCGGTGTCCAGCAAAAAGCCAGGGAGGTCATGACATGCGGGGTACTCGGTTGACAGGCGCGGCAGGCGCGGCATTCACCATCGCAGCGGGCCTCGTCGCCGGTTGCGCCAGCACGCCGCTGCCCGGCGAAAGCAGCGGCTGTGCCGAAACCGGCCCCGGCATCGTGTGCACCACGCAGGGCGCCGTGCGGGGCACGCCCGAAGGCGGCACGCTGGCCTTCAAGGGCATCCCCTATGCGGCGCCGCCGGTGGGCGCGCGGCGCTGGGCACCGCCCGAGCCGCCGCAGGCCTGGACCGGCGTGCGCGACGGCAGCCGCTTCGGCGCCATCTGCCCGCAGCTGGCGGGCGCCGAGGTGGTCGGCGACGAAGACTGCCTCACCCTCAACGTGTGGACCCCGGCCACGCCGCCCGCGCGCCCGCTGCCGGTGATGGTGTTCCTGCCCGGCGGCGGCAACCACGGCTATTCGGGGCAGGGCGGCGCGGTGTTCGGCGGCGTCCACTACAACGGCCAGCAGCTGGTGCCCGAAGGGGTGGTCTACGTCAGCTTCAACTACCGGCTGGGCGCGCTGGGTTTCCTGGCACACCCGGGCTTGAGTGCCGAACGCGCGGACAAGGTGTCCGGCAACTACGGCAGCCAGGACCAGGTGGCCATGCTGCGCTGGCTGCAGGCCAACATCGCGGCCTTCGGCGGCGACCCCCGGCGCATCACCTTGTTCGGCACCTCGGCCGGCGGCGGCAACATCTGCACGCTGATGGGCATGCCGGCCGCGCGCGGCCTGTTCCAGCGCGCGTCCATGCAGTCCAGCGTGCCCACCGGCTGCGAACTGCCCACCTTGCAGCAGGCCGAAGCCGGCACCGGCGCGCGGGTGGCCCAGGCGCTGCAGTGCAGCGGCACGGACGCGGCCGCCTGCCTGCGAAGCAAGCCCATGGCCGACGTGGTGCGCGCCGTGCCCGGCGCCTTCGGCATGCAGCCGCGGCTGTACGGGCCGGTGGTGGACGGCCGCCACGTGCCCGAGCAGCCCATCGCCGCCATCGAACGCCGGGCCCACGCTGCCGTGCCGGTGATCATCGGCAACAACACCCAGGAAACCATGCAGTGGTCCGCCGGCATGGGCACGGTGACCGACGCCGCCAGCTACCAGGCCGCGCTGGCCAAGGTCTACGGCGAAGAGGCGACGCCGCGCATCATGGCGGTGTACCCGCTGGGCGCCTACCCCACGCCGCATGCCGCGCTGCTGAAGCTCACCACCGACAGCTTCTTCACCTGCCAGAGCCGCCGCGTGGCCCGCAGCCTGGCGCGCAGCCAGGCCGAGCCGGTGTACCGCTACCTCTATGCCCACGCGCTGGAGAACGACGCCGACCAGCGCGCGCTGGGCGCGGTGCACACCGTCGAGCACGTGATGTTCTTCCCGTGGCAGGGCAAGTACCAGCCCAACGCGGCCGACCTGGCGGTGCAGGCGCCGATGCTCAAGCGCTGGGCCGCCTTTGCCTCCGCAGCCGACCCCGCGCTGCCCGGCGGCGCGGCCTGGGGCGCGGCCCAGCCGGGGGACCGCTACCTCTGGATCGGCGCGGCCATGGAAGCCCGGCAGGGCGACGGCGGCGCGCAGTGCGATTTCTGGGACAGCGTGCGGCTGCCTTCGCCGCACCTTTGAAGCGTTACCCCGGCGTTCCAAGACACAGACAGGCTACAGTGCGCGCGCATCCGACAAAGGCCCCGTAACCATGTGTCCGCCCGACCAGAACGACCTGAATGATGACGCCCGAAGTACGCAGCCGCAGCAAGCGCCGTCCGGGCTGACGCGGCGCCGCTTCCAGGCCGCCATGCTGGCCGCCGGCGCGGCCCCGCTCGCCGGCCACGCGGCCGACGGGCCGCCGGTGGTGCTGGGCATCGACGGCGAGTTCGGCCTCGACAACAGCACCTCCGCGCAGGCGGTGGAGCTGGGCGTGAAGGTGGCGGTGGAGCAGATCAACCAGGCCGGCGGCGTGCTGCGCGGGCGGCCGCTGGCCATCGTCACCAAGGACCACCGCTCGATCCCCGCACGCGGCATCCGCAACATCGAGGAATTCGCGGCCATGCCCGAGGTGCTGGCCGTCTTCGGCGGCCGCTTCAGCCCGGTGGTGATCGAGCAGCTGCCGCTGCTGAAATCCACCCGCATGCCGTTCCTGGCGGTGTGGTCGGCGGCGGACGTGATCGTCGACAACGGCAGCGCGCCCAACTTCGCGTTCAGGCTCTCGCTGCGCGACGGCCTGGCCATGCCGTTCATGATGCAGCAGGCGCGCCAGCGCGGCATCGAGCGCGTGGGCCTGCTGCTGACCAACACCTCCTGGGGCCGCAGCAACCAGGGCGCGGTGGACCGCTATGCCGCCAGCCAGCGCGTGCCACAGGTCATCGGCACCGCCTGGTACAACTGGCAGGAACGCACGCTGATCGACAAGTACCAGAAGCTCATCGACGCCGGCGCGCAGGCCGTGCTGCTGGTGGCCAACGACGACGAAGCCGCGGTGCTGGTGCGCGAGATGGCGGCGCTGCCGCGCGACAAGCGCGTGCCGGTGCTGAGCCACTGGGGCGTGACCGGCGGGCGCTTCGCCAAGCTGGCCGGCGCGGCGCTGCGCGAAGTGGACTTCAGCGTCATCCAGACCTTCAGCTTCTTCCAGGCACGCCAGCCGGGCCTGGACCGCTTCATGGCCACGGCGCGCCAGTTCGGCGTGCAGCGCATCGAAGACATCGAAAGCCCCGTCGGCGTGGCGCATGCCTACGACATGACCCACATCCTGGCCAAGGCCATCAACCTGGCCGGCCATGCCGACCGTGCCGCGGTGCGCGACGCGCTGGAGCACGTCCCTTCGCATGACGGGCTGATCAAGCGCTATGCGCCGCCCTTCACCCCGCAGCGCCACGAGGCGCTGGGCCCGTCCGAACTGCTGATGGCCCGCTACCGCGAGGACGGTGTCATCGTGCCGGTCGCCGCGGCCAGCGGCAAGCCCGGCACCGCGCGGGCCGCGGGCAGCGCGGGCAGCGCGCCCGCGCGCTAGGCCACGCCATGCGGCGCTGGATCCCCGCCAGCCTCGCCGGACGCTTCGCGCTCGCCTCGGCCGGGCTGGCGGCGGTGGCACTGCTGCTGATCTCGGTGGTGTCCTGGTGGCTGCTGAACCGCCAGCAGGAAGCGGCCGCGCAGGCCCTGGCCGCGCATGAGCGCCAGGCCCGCGCCGCCGCGGTGGGGGCCGACCTGCGCGCGCTGACCGGCCGCATGGCCGAGATCGCCGGCAGCACGCTGCTGGCCACGGGCCTCGTCGACAGCGCCGGACGCGAGACCTACCTGGCGCCCTTCCTGCAGGGCATCCGCCAGGTCAACGGCATTGCGGTGCAGGTGCTGTTCACCGACTTCCAGGGGCGCGAGATCGCCAGCAACGGTGCCGCGCGCTTCTCGCCCGAGCAGACGACGTGGCTGCAGCGCATGATCGAGCAGGGCAAGCCGGCGGCCACCATCTTCCCGTCGCCGAAGGGCGACGAGCTGGTGGCCATGGAGCCCATGGTCTACGCCCGCACCCGCACGCCCGAGGGCGCGGTGCTCTACAAGGTGGCACTGCGCGAGCTCGACCGTGGCGCCGGCGTGCGGCTGCAGTGGGGCGACGCCCAGCCCGACGCCGGCCCCAGCCAGCCGGTGCCCGTGCCCGCGGTGCTGGAGCCGCTGCACTTCCGCGTGCGCGATGGTGCCGCCGCGCCGGCCGACGGCATGCGCGCACCGCTGCCGCTGATCCACATCCTGCTGATCGCCGCCGGCCTCTTCGCACTGGTGGGGGTGGCCGGCTGGCGCCTGGCACGCCTGCTAACGGCGGACATACACGGCCTGCAGGTCTTCGCCGGCACGCTGCTGGGCAGCGGCCTGCGCACCGAACGCGCACCCGACGGCGGCAGCGCCGAGGCCTCGGGCCTGGCCCGGTCCATCAACGCCATGCTGGACCGCCTGAACGAACAGCACGCGGCGCTGCTGGCCGAGCAGGAGAAGCTCAAGCGCCTGACCGACGCGCTGCAGTCCGCCGACCGCAAGAAGGACGAGTTCCTGGCCATGCTGGGCCATGAGCTGCGCAACCCGCTCGCCCCCATCAGCGCCGGGGCGCAGCTGCTGAAGATGATTCCCGGCAGCGACCCGCGCGTGGTGCGCACCAGCGAGATGATCGCCCGCCAGGTCAAGCAGATGACACGCATCGTCGACGACCTGCTGGACGTCTCGCGCGTCACCCGCGGCCTGGTCACGCTGGAACGCGCGCCGCAGGACCTGCGCGAGGTCATCAACGCCGCGGTGGAACAGGCGCGGCCGCTGGTCGATGCGCGCCACCAGGCGCTCACGCTGCGCCTGCCGGCCGAGCCCATCGGCGTGCACGGCGACCACGCGCGGCTGGTGCAGGTCATCGGCAACCTGCTGAGCAACGCGGTGCGCTACACGCCCGAGCGCGGCGCCATCATCGTGGCCGCCTGGGCCGAGGAAGACCGTGCCGTGGTCGCGGTGCAGGACAACGGCGTCGGCATTTCCAGCACGCTGCTGCCCGAGGTCTTCGAGCTCTTCACGCAAGGCTCGCGCAGCGTCGACCGCAGCCAGGGCGGCCTGGGCCTGGGCCTGGCGCTGGTGAAGCACCTGGTGGAACTGCACGGCGGCGCGGTGGAGGCCGCCAGCGAAGGCCCGGGCCGCGGCGCCACCTTCACCGTGCGCCTGCCGCTGGCGCGGCTGGCGCCGCCGCAGGCGGGCAGCGAGCCCGCCTTGCCCTGCACGCCCACCACCCTGGCCACGCCCGTGAACGGCCAGCGCGCGCTGAACATCCTGATCGTCGACGACAACGTCGATGCCGCGCAGTCGCTGGGCGACTGGCTGCGCCTGCAAGGCCACCGCGTGAACACGGTGCACGACGGCGCCGAGGCGCTGGCCTGCGTCGGCCCCGGCGCCGAGCCCATCGACGCCTGCATCGTCGACATCGGCCTGCCCCGCATGGACGGCTGGGAGCTGGCCGGCCGCCTGCGCGACGCCCCCGCCACGGCCCATGCGCTGCTCATCGCCCTCAGCGGCTACGGCCAGGCCAGCGACCGCGAACGCTCGGCCCGCGCCGGCTTCGCCCAGCACCTGGTGAAGCCGCCGGACGTGGTGCGGCTGGCGGCGATCCTGGCCGGCAGTGCAGGCGCCGCCGCGGCACGGGCTGGCCGCGTCATTTGAGTGTCAGCAACCCCGGACCACCGAAAGGCATGCCATGACCGAGC
Organism: uncultured Aquabacterium sp.; assembly: GCA_966211865.1. Taxonomy (GTDB): domain Bacteria; phylum Pseudomonadota; class Gammaproteobacteria; order Burkholderiales; family Burkholderiaceae_C; genus Pseudaquabacterium. The sequence goes on along the minus strand of CBIHPZ010000045.1, from coordinate 1,362 downwards.
ACCCCGCGCCGCCCACCACCGGACTCACCCCCGAGCCCACTGCCGAGCCCACCCCCGGGCGCGCCGCCGCGGCAGACCTGCTCCAAGGCTCGTGCCACTGCGGCGCCGTGAAGCTCAGGCTGCCCAGCGCGCCGGAGAAGGCCACGCGCTGCAACTGCTCGCTCTGCCGCCGGCTGGGCGGGCTGTGGGTCTACTACGAGTTCGGCACGGTCGAGATCACCGGCCACCCCGAGCACACGCAGGAGTACGTGTGGGGCGACAAGACCCTGCGCACCGTGCGCTGCAGCCACTGCGGCTGCGCCACGCACTGGGAACCGCTGCAGCCCGAACCCGGCGGCAAGCACGGCGTGAACCTGGCCAACTTCCCGCCGGCGCTGCAGCAGTCGGTGACCGTGCGGCATTTCGACGGCGCGGACACCTGGACTTTCCTGGACTGATCCAGCCGCATGCAGATCAGCACCTGGCTTCCGCCCTTCACGGAAGCGCAGTTCGAACAACTTGCGCAGTTGTCGGCAGCAGTATTTCCGGGGCCGGCCATCGACCTGCGCTGGCGCCTGTCCCGCATGCCCGACGCCAGCGTCTTCGTCGCGCAGCACGACGAGAGCGAGGGCGCGCGGCTGATCGGCTTCAAGGCCGGCTATGCACTCACCGAGCAGCGCTACTACAGCTGGCTCGGCGGCGTGCACCCGGCAGGCCGCCGGCAGGGCATCGCCACCCGGCTGGCGAAGGCGCAGCACCACTGGCTGGCCGGCCGCGACTACACCACGGTGGAAACCGCCAGCCGCGCCGACAACGCCGAGATGGCACGGCTCAACCTGGCGCTGGGCTTCCTGGTGGAAGGCTCCAAGAACGAGCCGCAAGGCATGAAGGTGCTTTGGGCCAAGCGCCTGCCACACCATGACAACCCATGACATGACCACGGCACAGCCGACCCCAGGCACTGGGTCATCACGCTCGGAACGCGCGGTTGCCGCCGTGGTGCTCTTGACCTACGCCATCGTGACCGTGCTGGCCTATCGACTGGGCCACCACGTGCTGACGCCGTGCAAGAACAATTTCGAGGGCGGATGCGATTACGGCAAGATGTTTGCCTTCCCCGCCTCGATGGTGCTCGCCACCGGCTCCCTCGCCTGCTCCATCTGCCTGGCAACGCTCTGCCACAGGCACTTTCGATCCAGGCTCCGGACGAGCGCCACGGCACTGCTGGCGGTCCCGGCCGCGCTGTATGTCGCTTATGGCACGGTCATGTTCTGCATCGAAGTCGGCCGGCTGATGTTGGGCCTTCTTTGACGGTGACCCGCCCGGCCCTGGTGCTGCTGCCCGGCATGGACGGCACCGGAGACCTGTTCGGGCCCATCCTGC
>CBIHPZ010000044.1:0-13173 GCA_966211865.1 uncultured Aquabacterium sp. | reverse complement strand
ACGGCACTGGCCAGCGCGCGGCATGCCTTGCAGCGGGCCGCCAACGCGCCGACCTAGCCAGCGCGCGGCTGCCGCTGCCGATGCGGGTTATGGGTCAGACGGCCGCCACCGGCAGCGGCCGGCGCCCCACGCGCCGCACGTTGAACGCGCTGGCGATCAGCACCAGCTGCAGCACGGCCAGGCCGATCAGCACGCTCTGGTAGGCGTGGCCGTCCATCATGCGGCCGAAGGCCAGCGGCATCAGCGCCTGGCCGATGTCCAGGCCCGAGTACACGACGCCATAGACGCGCCCGGTCGCGCCTTCGGGCGTCGAGCGCTTCACCAGCAGGTCGCGCGACGGCCCGGCGATGCCGGCGGCCACGCCCATCAGGCCGAACAGCACCGGCACCGCCAGGGCCGGCACGTCGCCCAGTGCCATGCACAGCGCCAGCGTCGCGGCAATGCCGAAGCCGATGCCGACGATGCGCTCGCAGCGCGCCGGATCGGTGGCGAGGAAGCCGCCCACCACCATGCCGCCCGCGCTGCACACCATGTAGACCGTGAGGCAGGCGGCGGCGAGTTGCACCGGCACGCCGTGCAACTGGCGCGCGGCTTCCGGTGCGTATGTTTGCACCACGCTCAAGGCGCCGGCGTAGAAGAAGAAAAAGCCGAAGCACATCCACACCGCCGGCAGGCGCAGGAAATCGAAGGTGCCTTCCGCGGGCCTGGCCTGGCCCGCGCCGGCGGCCTTGGCCGGGGACTTGGCCACCACCAGTTCCAGCCGGTCGCGCTGCCAGACGATCACCACCAGCACCACCAGCGCCACCGCCGCGCCGGTGAACAGCGCCGCGCGCCAGCCCGCGGCCATGGCCACCGGCACCATCAGCGCCGGCGCCAGCGCCCAGCCCAGGCTGCCGGTGATGCCGTGCACGCTGTAGGCATGGCCCAGCCGCGTCTTGTGCACCTTGGCGTTCAGCAGCGTGTAGTCCACCGGGTGGAACACGCCGTTGCCCACGCCGGCCACCGCGGCGCACAGCGCCATCACCGCGTAGTTGGGCGACAGCGCATAGCCCAGCACCGCCACGCCGATCAGGGCCAGTCCGGCCATCAGCACCGGGCGCGGGCCGAAGCGGTCGACGATGAAGCCCGAGGCCGTCTGCACCGCGCAGGAGACGACGAAGAAGATGGTCAGCAGCAGGCCCAGCTGCGTGTAGTTGACGCCGAAGGCGTCCTTCAGCCACGGGAACAGCGGCGGCAGCAACAGCTGGCTGAAATGGCTGACGCCATGCGCCAGGCCGACCAGGCCGATCACGGCGGCGTCCTGTCGCAAGGAGGTGGGCGGGGTGGCGGCGAGGGCCTGGGAGCTCATGGCGGGATTCCGGGGAGTCGAGCAAGGATGTTAAGCAGGCACTGAACGGCAGGATTGCGATACTCGGACAACTTCTGTCGAGATCCTGCCAACGATGCCCCGTGCCGCTGCCTCCTCCGCCACTCCGGCCATGCACACGACCACCCACTCGGGCACCCAACTGGCCACTCACCCGGCCACTCACCCGGCCGAGCGGCCCACCGCCACCGGCGGCATGGCCCCGCTCACGCCCCACCTCTTCGTGCCCACGCCCGCCCGGCCGCTGCGCGCGAAGATCCATCGCCTGACGACCGACCAGCACGTGTTGCCGCACAGCCACCCGTGGGCCCAGGTCGCGTTCTGCACCACCGGCGTCACGCGGCTCACCGTGGAGCACGGCAGCTACCTGGTGCCTCCGTCGCGGGCGCTGTGGATTCCCGCCAACGTGGAACATGCGGTGTCCGTGGTGGAAGACGCCACCTTGCACACCCTGTACATGCACCAGCCGCGGGGCCGCTGCGGCCCGGGCGCGCTGCCGCTGGCCGAACAGGCCCCCTGGCGCGAGTGCCGCGTGATGGAGGTGACCGAACTGCTGCGCGCGCTGGTGGTGCAGATGGACGTGTCGCCTGACGGCATTGCAGCGCCGGCGCCCGACACCCTGAAGCGCGAACGCCTGCTGGCCGCCCTGGTGCAGGACGAACTGCGCCGTGCCCCTGCCCTGCGCCTGGGCGTGGCCCTGCCGCGCGACAAGCGCCTGCGCTCCCTGTGCCAGGCCGTGCTGGAAGACCCCGCCCGCCACCGGACGCTGGACGACTGGGCGCGCGACGCCGGCGCCAGCCCGCGCACCATGGCGCGGCTGTTCCGCGACGAACTGGGGGTCAGCTTCGGCCAATGGCGTCAGCAAGTGTTTCTGTCGCGTGCCCTGGGCATGGCGGCGGAAGGCCGGCAGATGGCCGAGATCGCGGGGGAACTCGGCTACGCCAGCGCCAGCGCGTTCACCGCCATGGTCCGCCGCAGCGTGGGCCAGCCGCCGCGGCGGTTTTTTGCCGCCGCGGCCTGAAATGTCCTGCCTACATTGAGAAACCAAAGCGCATGGTGCGGGCTCTACAGTGGCACGCACCTGCCCGGAGTCTCCCGATGCTGCGCACCCTTTTCGGCGAGCTGGCGCCCCGCCGCGTCGCCCCGCCCGATTCGCCCGCCACGTCCCCCGCCGCCCTGCACGACGACGGCCACGGCGGCACCGCCGTGCGGGAACGGCGCAGCAGCGTGCGCGGGGTACGCGACGGCGCCACGGACGTCGTCGTCGACGCCTCGCCCGCCGCCGCGATGCGCGCGCATTTCGCCGCCACCCGCGCCGACCTGGACCACGCGGGCGCCATGATCACGCTGCTGGACCCCTCCGGCCTGTGGGCCGCGCAAGTCATCCATGCGTTGTCGGACGCGGCCAGCCAGCCGGTGGAACGCGTCGCGCTGCGCGAGCGCGGCACGCTGCGCACGCTGGCGGTCATCGAGCGCACCGTCGTTCCGCGCCACCAGTCGACGCCCTTGAAGGTCTATCACGCCGACATCCGCGCCACCGGCCTGGAGCAGGAAGAAATCGCCAATGCGCTGGCCGAGGGCAGCCACCTCACCGCGGTGGTCATCGGCGCCATGCAGCCGCATGCGGTGATGTCCTTGCTGCGCTCCATGCTGTCCGCCACGCGGCAGCCGGAATGGCGCTGCCCCTGGCTGGTGTTCCTGCTGCCCCCGGGCTCCTCCGGCCTGCGCCAGCGCATCCTGGACCAGGACTGGCCCGCCACGGTGCGCGTGGCCGCGATGTCTGAATCGCTGACCAGCGCCTCCAGCGTCTGGAACACGGTCTTGACGGCCTGGGAAGCGTCGTCCGCCGGCCCCGTGAACACCGGCACCGAAGGCAGTGGCAGCAGCGACATGGCACCCCTGCTGCAGCAGGACGCCGTGGACCGTGCGCTGGGCCTCGTCAGCCGCACCGACGGGCTGCTGGCCTGCGGTCTCGTCAACCTCGCCTGCGGCGACCTCATCGCCAGCGACAGCCGCAACGGTTCGCAGCAGCAGTTGGTGACGATGGCGGCTGCCATGTGCGCGGCGCACCAGGCCCACGTGGCCACCGCCGGCCCCGGCAGCCCGCCGCCGGACGAGCTGCTGGTGACCGCCGGCGGCAGCCAGGCGCTGCTGCGCACGCTGCCGGCCGCCGGCGCCCTGGTCGGCATGGTGGCCATCCTGGACCGCCAGCAGGCCAACCTGGCGCTGTTGCGCTTCCGCATGCTGGAAGCCGAGAAGCACTTGGCATAAGCAGGGTTTTGTCGGCGGAGCATTGCACACCGCACTTCAAACCGACGAGGCATCGCCGATAGTGGCGGTCACCGGTTGACCGCTGCGAGGCTTCGCCCATGGACTTTTCGTCCGTCCACAACATCCATGAATCCGCCGTGTTCGAGGCCGTGATGGCCGCGGCACCGAACTACCCCGGCCTGGCCGACAGCGCCGACCTGCTGGCCGACGTGGCCTGCGTGGCGCTGAACCGCGTCGCGCCCCGCTACATCCGCCACGACGTGGACCTGGCCTTCTTCCTCACCGAGCGCGAGCGCAGCGACAACGAACGCGCGATCCGCGACGCCGTCGAGCACGCCTTCGGCTTCGTGCAGGCCCGGCACGCCATGGCCGCCCGCCGCTGACGGCTGATGGCCATGGCCAACCCGCCCCCGCGCCGCATGCCCGGCGACGACGATTCCTGGGCCGAAACCCGCGCCGCCGCCAACCTGGCGACGCGGGTGATGGGCGATGAAGAGGACTACCTCGCCACCACCCGCCGTGCCATCGGCCGCCGCATCGACGCCGAGCGCCACGAGCTCTTCGTCGTCTGCGACCCGGCCGAAGCCCTGCAGCTGCAGTTCGAGCACCACGCGCCCGAATTCATCGTGCTGCATGACCTGGGGCTCGATGGCGCCGCGCGCCTGCTGCAGGGCGTGGCCGCGGCCACGCAGCGGCCGGTGCAGCAGCTGGTGGTGCGCCGCCAGGGCTACGGTTCGGCGCTGGCCACGCTGCGCTTCGTCGAGCTGCCGGCCGCCGGGGCCGCGCCGCCGGTGCGCATCTACAGCAGCCACGCCGAGACCGCCGATCCCGCACAGGCCACCGCACTGGCCCAGACCCTGCTCGGCAACAGCCGGCTGGGCGTGATCCTGGTCGGCGCGCAGGCGGTGCACGACGCCGCCACCCGCCTGCGCCCGCTGCGCGATGCGCTGAATGAACCCGCCTGGCGCAACCGCCAGCTGCTGTGGCTGCCGGTCGGCGCCGAAGCGGCCGCCGCTGCGCCGGGCTCCCTGGTCGGCCGCCAGAGCCTGGTCCACCTGCACACCGTGGCCGCGCAGCCCGACCTGGGCCACGCCTGGCCCGTCATCACCGGGCTGTGGGATCGCCTGCGCCATGCACCGCAGGACCCCCACGCCGCCGATGGCCTGGGCATGCCGCCGATGCGGGCCGCGGTGCCGGTGCCTGGCCTGCCATCGGTGGGCGCGGCGCAGGCGGCGTACGCCGCGCCTCAACCGTCCTCGCACGTGGCCTCTCAGGCGGTCTCCCACGCGGTCCCCCACGCGGCCCCTCACGCCACAAGCCACCCGGCACCCCACCGGCCCGACTTTCAGGCGTCGACGATTCCCGCCGACGCCGCGCCACGCGGCACAGCCGGCTCGCCACCGCCGCTGCGCAGCGCCCCGTCCGCGCCGCCGGTGGCCGCACCCGCCCCCGCGGTGGACTGGCCCGCCTACGTGCGCGAATGCGCCGCCTTGCCCGGCATGCTCAGCTGCTGCGTCTTCGACCTGGCCTCCGAGCGGCCGCTGGCCCACGCCGGCAACCGGCCCGGCCCGGCCGCGCTGGCCGCCCAGGGCGCCGCGATGTACGAGGCGCTGTGCCACGCCGCCCGCAGCCTGGGCCTGGCCCCCGGCCAGCCGGAAATGGCCTTGACGCTGGCCGAGCACCACCTGATCCTGCACCCGCTGGCCCAGCACCCCGGCCTGGCCCTGCACGCGGTGCTGGACGTGCACCTCGCCAACCTGACGCTGGTGCGCATGAAGCTGCACCGCCTCGATCCGGGCAGCCCCTTCGCCGGCTCCCACTGAACGCCGCGACCCCGCGCCCCGCCGGGGCGCGTCCCCTGGGCTACGATGGCGCCCCTTTTGCAGCCGCCCCCGGGGTGCCCGTCGTGACCCGCGTTTCGTTCGACTACCTGCGCCAGCAATCCGGCGGCGCCAGCTGCGTGTCCCAGGCCTGGGCGCGCGTTCCCGAGCAACCTGCGCCGCACGAGCGGGCCGCGCTGATGCAGTCGCTGACCGAGCGCCTGCGCAGCGGCGAGGCCGTGCTCATTGCGCATTACTACACCGACGGCGACCTGCAGGACCTGGCGCTGGCCAGCGGCGGCTGCGTCGCCGATTCACTGGAGATGGCGCGCTTCGGCCGCGACCACCCCGCGCAGACGCTGATCGTGGCCGGCGTGCGCTTCATGGGCGAGACGGCGAAGATCCTGTCGCCCCACAAGCGCGTGCTGATGCCCGACCTGGACGCCACCTGCTCGCTGGACCTGGGCTGCCCGGCCGATGACTTCGCGCGCTATTGCGACGCCCACCCCGACCGCACCGTCGTCGTCTACGCCAACACCAGCGCCGCGGTGAAGGCCCGCGCCGACTGGATGGTCACCAGCGCCTGCGCGCTGCCCATCGTGCGGCACCTGAAGGACCAGGGAAAGAAGATCCTCTGGGCGCCCGACAAGCACCTGGGCCGCTACATCGCCGACGAGACCGGTGCCGACATGCTGCTGTGGCAAGGCGCCTGCATCGTGCACGACGAGTTCAAGGGCCTGGAGCTGGACCTGCTGAAGCGCGAACATCCCGGCGCCATGGTGCTGGTGCACCCGGAGTCGCCGGAAAGCGTGGTGGCGCAGGCCGACGTGGTGGGCTCCACCAGCCAACTGCTGAAAGCGGTGGTCGAGGGCTCGGCCGAGACCTACATCGTGGCCACCGACAACGGCCTGATGCACCGCATGCGCCAGCTGGCGCCCGGCAAGACGCTGATCGAGGCGCCCACCGCCGGCTCCAGCGCCACCTGCAAGAGCTGCGCGCACTGCCCCTGGATGGCGATGAACGGCCTGCTCGGCGTGCGCGACTGCCTGGACCGCGGCCACGGCGAGATCACGCTGGACGAGGACATCCGCGCCCGCGCACAGGGCTGCATCCAGCGCATGCTGGACTTCACCGCCGCGCAGGCCGCTGGCGCGCCCATCGCCAGCGGCTTCGTGCCCAAGATCGGAGCGGCCTGATGCAGCGCTTTGCCGAACGCAACGAGACCCTGGACGAGGCCCGCGCCCGCAACGTGCGCGACGCGCTGGCCGAAGACATCGGCACCGGCGACTGGACCGCGCAGCTGGCCCCGGCCGGGCAGCGCGTGCGCGCCCGCGTCATCTGCCGCGAAGCCGCGGTGCTGTGCGGCCGCGACTGGTTCGACGCCAGCCTGGCGGCGCTGGATCCCAACGCCCAATTGACGTGGCAGCTGGACGAGGGCGCCGACATCGCGCCCGGCGCGACGGTGGTGGAGATCGAGGCCGACGCCCGCGCCCTGCTCTCCGCCGAACGCTGCGCGCTGAATTTCCTGCAGCTGCTGTCGGCCGTGGCCACCAAGACGCGCGCCCACGCCCGCGCCATCGAAGGTGCCTCGCCCAACCCGAACGGTTGCGTGGTGCTGGACACCCGCAAGACCCTGCCCGGGCTGCGCCTGGCGCAGAAGTACGCGGTGCGCGTCGGCGGCGGCCACAACCAGCGCCTGGCGCTGTGGCACGGCATCCTCATCAAGGAGAACCACATTGCGGCGGCCGGCGGTGTCACGCCGGCGTTGAACGCCGCGTTCGCGCTCGGCAGCGGCGTGGACGTCCAGGTCGAAGTCGAGAACCTGGCCCAGCTGGCCGAGGCCCTGGCCGCCGGCGCCAGGAGCATCCTGCTCGACAACTTCACGCTGCCGCTGATGCGCGAGGCCGTGGCACTGACCGCCGGCCGCGCGCTGCTGGAGGTGTCCGGCGGCGTGGCGCTGGAGCAGCTGCGCGCCATCGCCGAAACCGGCGTCGACCGCATCTCGGTCGGCGCCTTGACCAAGGACGTCAAGGCGGTGGACTTCTCGATGCGGGTGCTCGGGCCGGCGACCTGACGCCAGCGGCCCGGAACCGCGACGGCGGTGCGCGACCTGCGCCCCGCCGGCGCCTGTTCAGTTGTTGGGCGCCCCGCTGGCGATCCAGGACTTGATGCGCGCCACCGTGCCCGCGTCGAGGTACGGCCCGCCCAGCGGCATGCGGGAGCCGGCCGTGTTGGTGCCCTCCAGCTTGCGGATCAGGTAGCTGTTGGCCACATCACCCGGAACCACCCGCGTGGCGCCGGTCACCTGGCGCGAGCCGACATTCACGAGGTTCGCGAAGGTGCCGCCGGGCGAGAGGTTCATCGACCCCGGCAACGAGCTGCCGCCGCCGGTGTGGCAGACGGCGCAGCGTGGCGTGAAGACGTCGGACTGCAGCTGCGACAGCGTCGCGGCCTTGGCGGTGAGGGTGGCCGAGGTCAGCACGAAGGTGAAGGTGCTTGCGTCGGTGATCGCCAGCGTGGCGCTGTAGGTGTCGCCGTTGACGCTGACCTCGGGAATCGTCAGCAGGCCGGAGGCGGGATCGAAGCTGATGTTGGTCGTGCCCGCGGCCTGGGACAGCGTCGCCTCGCGCAGCTTGAAGGTGAGCGTGGCCGGGTTGGCCACGTCGAGCAGCACGTTGGCATAGGTGGTGCTGCCGACCTTCACGTCGGGCAGGGTCAGGACCCCGCGGGCGCCGTCGAAGGTGGCGCCGAGCGCCCAAGCCTTGCCGAGCGGCACCGCCAGCGTCAGCAGCGCCAGGCGCCGCAGCCATGAATGGAATCGAGCGTTCATTGCATTCCCCCGCAGGTGAAGGTTCAAGGTCGTCGTGAGTGCCCGGCCACGCTAAAAAGGTTGCGAGGCGGACGAAGGCCTTGTGCTGGGGCAACGCCGGCCGGTGTCCCGGTCCTGGCCTGCCGGCCTACGCGTCGATCGGCGCGGGCCGCCCAGGCAGCACCGTGGGGAAGCTGACGGGCAGCGGGCCCGGATAGTCCAGGCTCTGGTGCAGGCCGCGGCTTTCCGGCCGGGCCAGGGCAGAACGCACGATCAGCTCGGCGCAGTCGGCCAGGTTGCGCAGCTCCAGCAGGTCCGGCGTGATGCGGAAGCTGGCGTAGTACTCATGGATCTCGCCCTGCAGCAGCGCGATGCGGCGCAGCGCGCGTTCCAGCCGTTTGCGGCTGCGCACGATGCCGACGTAGTTCCACATCAGCAAGCGCAGCTCGTCCCAGTTGTGGGCGATGACGACCTGTTCGTCGGCGTCTTCCACGCGGCTCTCGTCCCAGGCCGGCAGCGGCGGCATGGTGGGCGCCGCGGCGTCGTGGATGTCGGCCGCGCAGGCATGGCCGAGCACGATGCATTCCAGCAGCGAGTTGCTGGCCAGCCGGTTGGCGCCGTGCAGGCCGGTGTAGCCGGTCTCGCCGACGACGTAGAGGCCGGCCAGGTCGCTGCGGCCATGCAGGTCGCTGACGACGCCACCGCAGCTGTAGTGCGCGGCCGGCACCACGGGGATCGGCTGCTTGGCGATGTCGATGCCGAGCGCCAGGCAGCGCGCGTGGATGGTGGGGAAGTGTTCCTTCAGCGCCGCTTCGCCCAGGTGCGTGGCGTCCAGCCACACATGGTCGACGCCGTGCTTCTTCATCTCGAAGTCGATGGCGCGGGCCACGATGTCGCGCGGGGCCAGTTCGCCCCGCTCGTCATGGGCCGGCATGAAGCGCGGGCCCCAGGGCTCGCCGGCGGCGGGGATGGGCAGCCGAAGGTACGCGCCTTCGCCGCGCAGCGCCTCGGTGATCAGGAAGCGACGGTCCTGCGGGTGGTACAGGCAGGTCGGGTGGAACTGGATGAACTCCATGTTCGCGACGCGGCATCCGGCGCGCCAGGCCATGGCCACGCCGTCGCCGGTGGCCGTGTCCGGGTTGGAGGTGTAGCGGTAGACGCGCCCCACCCCGCCGGTGGCCAGCACCACCGCGGCGGCGGGCAGGGTCAGCACCTCGCGCCGCGCCACGTCCAGCGCATACACGCCGTGGCAGCGGGCGGCGCCGCGTGGCTGTCCCGGGACGCCAAGCTGGCCCAGGTGGCGGCTGGTCACCAGGTCCACCGCCATGGTGTGCTCGCGCAGGGTGATGTTGCGGTGGGCGCGCGCGCGGTCGAGCAGCGCGTCGTGGATGGCCTGGCCGGTGGCGTCGGCCGCGTGCGCGATGCGGCGCACGCCGTGGCCGCCTTCGCGTGTCAGGTGCAGGCCCAGCGGGCCATCGGCATCGGGCGTTAGCACCACGCCCTGGGCCAGCAGCCATTCGATGGCTTCGGCGCTGTGCTCGGAGACGAAGCGCGCCGCGGTCTCGTCGACCAGGCCGGCGCCGGCGTCCTGCGTGTCACGCACGTGGGCGGCGATGCTGTCGTCCCGCCCCAGCACGCCGACGATGCCGCCTTGCGCCCAGCGGGTCGCGGCTTCGGTGAGGCTGCGCTTGGCGAGGACGGTGACCGGCCCGTGCTCGGCCAGCTTCAACGCGGCGCTGAGGCCGGCGAGGCCCATGCCGACGATGACCACCGGGTGATTGCGTGTTTCCATCGAGGCGCGGGATTCTAAGGGTCCCCAAGGGCGGGGCCGCCGCCTATGCTCGACCCCGGTCCATGGAGCAGCTGTTGGGAACATCGAAGCGCCGCACCGGCGCGCTGCTGGCCGCCGCGCTCGCCTGCTCGGCAGCTGCGGCCGCGGCGCACCCTGCCGAAGACGAGGAGGCCTTGCTGGAGCAGGCCTACGGTGACGAGGCCAGCATCAGCCTGGCCACCGGCGCCCGCCAGCCGCTGCGGCGCGCGCCGGCGGTGGCCACGGTGATCACCGCGGACGACATCGCCGCCATGGGGGCGACCGACCTGGACCAGGTGCTGGAGACGGTGGCCGGCCTGCACGTGAACGTCGTGCCCAGCATGCACAACACGCTCTACGTCATCCGCGGCGTCTTCAGCCTGCAGACGCCGCAGGTGCTGGTGCTGCAGAACGGACTGCCCCTGACCGTGATGTTGACCGGAGGCCGTGGCAACCTGTCGGCCGGCCCGGCGGTCGAAAACATTGCCCGCATCGAGGTCATCCGCGGCCCGGGCTCGGCCCTGTACGGGGCGGATGCGTTCTCCGGCGTCATCAACATCATCACGCGCGCCGCCGGCGAGGTTCTGGGCACCGGCATGGGCGTGCGCGCCGGTTCCTTCGGCACCCGCGAGGCCTGGCTGCGGCACGGCGCCTCCAGCGGTGGCCTGGCCTGGGCCGCCTTCGCGAAGCTGGCGCGGACCGACGGCTTCCGCAGCACCATCGAATCCGATGCGCAGACCCGCAACGACCGGTCCTTCGGCACGCGAGCCAGCCTGGCGCCCGGCACGCCGAACGCCGGTGGCGATTCGGCCGACGCCGGACTGGAACTGGCGGCGGGTGCCTGGCGCTGGCGTGCCGTGTACAAGGGCCGCGACAACATCGGCACCTATGGCGGCCTGGGCTCGGCGCTGGACCCCGTGGGACGCGGCGCCAGCCACCGGCTGGTGACCGACCTGGCCTGGGCGCCGCCGGCGCGCGGCGACTGGCAGACCACCGCCCAGGTGGCATGGTCCACCTATCACCAACGTTACCCGGTGCCGGCGCAGATCTTCCCGCCCGGGACACGCCTGCCCACCGGCACCTTCACCGAAGGCATGTTCGGCGCGCCGGAAACCTCCGAGCGCGCGCTGCGCCTGCAGGCGCAGGCGGTCTACGCCGGCTGGAGCGGCCACAGCCTGCGCCTGGGGCTCGGGCACGATGACCTGGACCTGTACCTCGCACGCGACACCAACAACTTCAGCTACTCGGCCACCGGCGTGCCCGTGCCCTCGGGCCCGGTGGCGCGCGCGCCCTACCCCTTCCTCTACCCGCACCGGCGCCGGGTGGACTACGCCTTCGCCCAGGACGAGTGGCGCGTGCATCCCGACTGGACGCTCACCGCCGGCCTGCGCCACGACCGCTATTCCGACGTCGGCAGCACCACCAACCCGCGGCTGGCGCTGGTCTGGGACGCGGCGGCCGACTGGACGCTGAAGCTGCTGTACGGCGAGGCGTTCCGGGCCCCCGGCTTCTCGGAGCTGTACTCCACCAACAACCCCATCGCCCAAGGCAGCCCGGCGCTGCGGCCGGAGACGACGCGCACGCTGGAAGCGGTGTCGAACTGGACCGTGACCCCGGCGCTGACGCTCAATGTGAGCGTCTACGGCTACCGCATGCACGACATCGTGCGCAGCGTGCCGATTCCCCCGCCCGCGCCCGGCGGCACCATCTACACCAACGTGGGCCGGCAGCACGGCCGCGGGGTGGAACTCGAAGCCCAGTGGGACGCGACGCGCCAGTTGCGCCTGTCGGGCCACCTGTCATTCGTCCGCGCGACGGACCCCGCCACCGGCGCCGACGTGGGCAACGTGCCCCGGCGGGACGCCTTCCTGCGCGCCGACTGGCGCTTCGCGTCGGGCTGGCGACTCGACGCGGTGCTGAACCACGTGGCCGACCGCCGCCGGGCCCGGGGCGACAACCGTCCGCCGGTGCCCGACTACACGACGCTGGACCTGGCACTGGCCAGCGCGCCGGTGGCCGGCGGCTGGACCTTCAGCGCCGCGCTGCGCAACGCGCTGAACGCCGACGTGCGTGAGCCCAGCCTGGCGCCGGGCCTGATCCCGAACGACCTGCCGCAGGCCGGCCGCTCGTTCACGCTGCAGGCCAGCCTCGCCTTCTGACGCCGGCCGGCCCGCTGACGCCCGATGTGAGCGTCAGTGCACCGTGCGGCCGAAGCTGAACTGGCCGTCCTGAACGTCCACCGGCACCACGTCCTTCGGCCCGAAGCGGCCTTCCAGGATCAGCTTGGCCACCGGGTTCTCGATGCGCTGCTGGATGGCGCGCTTCAGCGGCCGGGCGCCGAACACCGGGTCGAAGCCGACCTTGGCGATCTCGGCCAGGGCCGCGGGCGACACGTCCAGCTTGATCTCCATCTTGGCCATGCGGTCCTCCAGCGTCTTCAGCTGGATCTTCGCGATGGCTTCGATGTTCTTCTGGTCGAGCGCGTGGAACACGACGGTCTCGTCGATGCGGTTCAGGAACTCCGGACGGAAGTGCTGCTTGACCTCGGCCCACACCGCGTCGCGGATCACCTCGGACGGCTGGCCGGCCATCTGCATGATCAGGTGCGAGCCCAGGTTGCTGGTCATCACGATCACCGTGTTCTTGAAGTCCACGGTGCGGCCCTGGCCGTCCGTCAGGCGGCCATCGTCCAGCACCTGCAGCAGCACGTTGAACACATCCGGGTGGGCCTTCTCCACCTCGTCGAGCAGCAGCACGCTGTAGGGCTTGCGGCGCACGGCTTCCGTCAGGTAGCCGCCCTCGTCATAACCCACATAGCCGGGGGGCGCGCCGATCAGGCGGCTGACCGAGTGCTTCTCCATGAACTCGCTCATGTCGATGCGCACCATGTGGTCGGGGCTGTCGAACAGGAACGTGGCCAGCGCCTTGCACAGCTCGGTCTTGCCGACGCCGGTCGGGCCCAGGAACAGGAAGCTGCCCAGCGGCCGGTTGGGGTCGGACAGGCCCGCGCGCGAGCGGCGGATGGCATCGGCCACCGCGGTGATGGCCTCGTCCTGGCCCACCACGCGCTCGTGCAGCTTGGCTTCCATCTGCAGCA